>JAITDV010000504.1 GCA_031282385.1 Planctomycetaceae bacterium
ATCAGCAGAAACTGCACCATAAAACGCCGCAATAATATTTATCGTAACGAAAAATAAGAAAGGAAAAGTAATGCTGTAAAATTTTCTCATACAAAATAAAAAATGTAAAATTTGTCAAATGTTCAAAATATCGTTACATGCAAAACTCCAAATTAATCCAACAAGAAACGCGTAAAAGCAAAATATAACATTACAAAAAAAACCTACAAGCCCCCAAAAAAATTTTTTTATTTTTTTCCACGCCTTCCATAACTCGCGATGTTTATTTACGTTTTTCAAAGCGGATTCTTGTTGAGCGTGTTTGGGATTTTGTTTTATACCGCACCTAAATTAAAATTCCTCTTGACGTGTGAAATTAAATTTTTTATTATTCGCGAGTTGTTTTTTTGAGTATCTTTTTTTTAGTACAAATTTTTGGTTGTGCAATGCAATTTACCTTATCTCGGCATCAAATTCAGAAACTTGATTGAAGTACCGTCAGATTCGCAGTCAAGTGACAGCAACTATTGCGATTCGTATTCTTGTTGTACTCACGCTCGTCAAGTTTGGTAATGCAGCTCTTGTTGCGGAGATTTATCAACTTGATGAGAGTACGGTTCATCGTTATTTTAGATTGTATCAGGAAGGCGGAATTGATGGTCTTTTGGAAGTTCATTAAACTGTTCAAACCTTAAATTTTCTTTGACTTCGCCTGCTTCCTATCGGAAAGCAGACTTTTACGCTCTTGAGCCACGCAATTTATAGTACGAATAGTATATCAGAGGCGTCAGTCTTATTTGACAGATGCAGATGAGCAAAAAGAGCAATTGAAAGAATATCTGCGCAATAATATCTATCTTGATGTTGAAGCGTATCGGCAAAAATTAGGTAATATAGAATTTCGTTTTTTTGCTGCCTTATTCACCGCATTTGAATATTATTGAAAGAATTTGAAAATTTTTCAAAAAAGAAAATTCTGTACAATAAATGTTGTGAAAAAGTTTATAGATTTTTCAGACACTTGCTTAAACTTCTTTTAAAATATAAAAGAAATACAAGGCAAAGCTACGTACTATCTCAACCGAAAAATTCCACATCCCATCATAAAAAAATACAACTTTTTCGTTACAAAAAAGGTTTTTAAAGTAAAAAGAGTATAAGGTAATATCATAATTTTTGGCAATTTTTTTCAGGTGAGAAATCAGACTGCTTTTCATTTTTTCCAAAGTTGCATGACTAATCCCTGCCCAATCAAATTTTGATGACTGGATATTGTTGTGTCCAATCCCACTTGTTGTAAATGTAAAGTTCGTCAAATAATTCTTTTTTACCTTTAAAAATTGCCTCAATAGTAATCAATAACAACGATTTTCCAAAACGTCGAGGACGTGAAAGAAAATAAATTTTCCCATCTGAAATTATCTTGTCTATAATTTCAGTTTTATCTACATACAAGCAGTCACAGTCATTTTTACGTAAATCCTCAAACGACTGTCTTCCTATCGGTAACTTTTTCATAACTTAAAAAAACTTATAATATATCAGTGGAATTTTAGGTTTTTAAGATAGTATTCATGCCTGTCATGTCAAGTCTCTTTTGACGTTGATGTCATTAAAAAAAGAAATCCGAATTTTAAAATATGAACAGTATATTCATATAATTGTAGTCTTTTAAACTGTTCACACTTCGAATTTCCTTTATATTTTCCTGCTTTCCGGTAAGTAAGCTGGCGGCGATAAATGAAATTTCAAGAAATAAAGTATGAACAGTTTAAATTGTTTAATAAGCTTCGTTGTGTACATTTATTACTCTGCCGGATGGGTCGTTTAATTTTTTGAACGCGGCGTCCCATTCTAACGCAATCGGCGTACTACACGCAACTGACGGAACCGATGGTACTGTTGCCGCTGCCGTACTTGACGGAAACAACTCTTCAAAAATTACACGATATCTATATTCTTCTTTTGATAATGGCGGATTGACAGGGAACCGATCTGCTGCTCCGGCAAATTGTTCATCTGAAATCTCCGAATTCGCAACCTCACGCAACGTGTCAATCCAACCGTAACCAACACCATCTGAAAATTGCTCTTTTTGCCGCCAAACTACACCTTCCGGCAAATAATCTTCAAATGCTTTACGCAAAAACCACTTTTCCATCCGATTCTTCAACCCGCTAACTTTGAATTCTGGATTCAAATACATTGCCACATCCATAAATTCTTTGTCCAGAAACGGAACACGTCCCTCAACTCCCCACGCTGCAAGCGACTTATTGGCACGCAAACAATCGTACAAATGTAATTTGTCCAACTTTCTGATTGTTTCTTCATGTAACGCTTTGGCATTGGGTGCTTTGTGAAAATACAAATATCCTGCAAAAATTTCATCCGAACCTTCACCGGAAAGTACCATTTTGATTCCCATTGAGCGAATTACTCGTGCAAGTAAATACATTGGCGTTGAAGCGCGGACTGTTGTAACATCGTAAGTTTCAATATGATAAATTACATCGCGAATTGCATCTAAGCCTTCTTGAATTGTGAAATGAATCTCATGGTGAACAGTTCCGATATAATCCGCAACTTTTTGTGCAGCAATTAAATCCGGCGACCCTTTAAGTCCGACAGCAAACGAATGTAAACTTGGCCACCAAGCCGTTTGGCTGTCGCCGGATTCAATACGATTTGCCGCGTATTTTTTGGCGATTGCAGACACAATTGACGAATCTAATCCTCCAGAAAGTAAGACTCCATAAGGAACATCCGTCATCAATTGCCGCTTGACCGCTGCTTCCAACGCTTCACGCAATTGAAGAATTGACGTATCGTCATTTTTAACTGTGTCAAATTCACGCCAATCCCGATGATACCATTGAGTCATTTTGCCGTCTTTACTGTAAAGATAATGACCGGGTGGAAATTGTTTTATTACTTTACAATATCCCTCAAGCGATTTTAATTCTGATGCGACATAAAGCGTTCCCGCATCATCCCAGCCAATATATAACGGCACAACCCCAATATGATCACGGGCAATAAGATATGCATCCGCCTCTTCATCATAAAGCGCGAACGCAAAAATACCATTCAAGTCTTCAAGAAAGTTTATACCTTTTTCCTTGTAGAGCGAGAGAATTACTTCGCAATCTGATTTTGTTTTGAATTGGTAGCTATTTGCTTGCCTATCACGGATACTTTGGTGGTTATAAATTTCACCGTTGACGGCTAAAACTACTTTATTATCTGGCGAGTAAAGCGGTTGTTTACCGGATTGCGGGTCAACTATTGCCAAACGTTCATGCGCCAAAATCGCGTTTTGACCTGCATAAATTCCCGACCAATCCGGTCCGCGATGCCGAATTCTACGCGACATCTCAAGCGCACAAGTACGCAACACATCAACCGATCCTTTAAAATCAAAAATCCCAACTATTCCACACATTATTGTTACCTGTAATTTCATTATTAAGGTTTACCGATTTTCGCCGTATGAATAACACGGAAAAAATCACAACATACTGTTCCCATTTTTTGATTCTATTTTAATCAGACAAAAAAACGTCGGCAATTTTTCAAAATTGCACTAAATTTCTGCTGAAGTTACAACTATGCCAAAGCTGTTGTTGCAAGCAAGGTCGCGTCCCGTCTGAACAAAACAAAACGCGGATTCTAGCCAAGACAGAATCTTTTTCAATCCCCACCACAATAATTTCTGTTCGTTTCATAGTTCCTTTACCAACATAACGTACTTAACAAAACAGAAAATAATGTTCGTCAAAACAATGAATAGTTTATATTGTTCGTACTATAAATTGCGTGACTTAAGAGCGTAAAAGCCTGCTTTGCGAAAGGTAAACAGGCGGCGGTGAGGAAAAATTAAAGTGTGAACAGTTTAAGGAATTTCTTAATTGTTACAAAAAATTTGCTTGTCAAATTACAAAAAGAGAATTAGGTGAAAATTTATTGAACCGAAAGTTGGATTTGTAGCAATTAAATCAAATTTGACAACATTACGAACACAATAGTTCATTTGTACAGTAAAGTTGATTCAATTGATCTAAATTACCGGATTCAAAATATTGCTTGTTATGTAACTATCTGATTAAATGTACGAAAAAGAAAAAAACTAAAATAACGTTGTTAAAAAAATTGCGTTATATTTGCTCTTGTAAGTTTTCGATACCTCGATTGTATGAAAGTATCAAGGCGGCAAAGTACAAACGAAAAAAATTTACGTGTGAATAATATTTAGTCAAGTGCTCTCATCGTACTTGGATTTTAGTTTTTTAAGATGTGTTTACGTTTATTGTGTTTTTAATGTTTTTTACATCTTTATAAAAAGAAAACTATATTTTTAAGTGTAGAAGAGTGTAACTCGCATAATCAGAATCAGAGGACAATTGCATTTCGATGCGGAATATTATCGTTACAATAATTTAACTTTTTTTGACCAATATCAGAAAAATGAGTATCACATCATCATCAATAATTTATCGCAGCAGCACAACCAATTCTTACAATAATTCATATTTAGGAACATGTGCAACTTGTGGAAGTTCAAGCCGACAAACACAACGTAGTACGTCATCGCAAATTTCTTACGGGCGGACAAGCAGCGACACCTTTCAACAATCACGAAATCAAATATCATCAACTTACAACCGATCTTCAACATGTCCGACTTGCAACAGAACTATTCAATCCGGCACAACTTGCCCAACATGCAACAACTCAAATTCACGGACTAATAGTTGGAGCGGCAACTCAATTTCATATTACAGCAGCTCAACAGCTTGTCCAACTTGCGGCAAAACCGTAAACTTATCCAATACTTGGAGTAACTCGCGATCAACCAACATCAACAACACCAGTTGGGCAAGATAACAATCGACACCGTGGAAACCGAAAAATTATTTAGCCGATGTTCAATTTCGACAATGATGAAAAAAGTATCAGCTTGATGATGGTCGTAATTGTTTATAAACTTTTGAAAATTTGCGGAGAAGGCAGAGTTGATTAATTGTAACTGTAATCATTACTCTTGAATTTTGGTTTTTAAGTTAATGTTCACGTTAATGTTTATTATGTTACCAAAGTCCATTAAAAAAAGAAAACCGAAATTTCAATTCCGAATCCGAATTATTGAAACTGTTCATACTTTAAATTTCTTTTACTTCTGCCTGCTTACTTATCGGAAGCTGGCTTTCATGTTTTTGAGTTATGAAATTTATTGTACGATCAGTATATTGCGTTGTTTTCTACCAACATTTTGTCCCTGATAAGTGGGACATTTAAACCGTTTATTGTACATGTTGTTTGTACGCAATTCTTTGACAGATGCAAGACGTGAAAGACGTTTATTGTCTTATTTCGGAAGACCTTGTTGCGATGGAAGGAATGGCGTCTCAACTCATTTCGGATGTTGGTCCATTTGTTGACGAGGTGGTTCGTTATGGTTTGCAACTTGGCGGTAAACGATTGCGTCCGGTGCTTCTTTTTTTGACTGCTCGCGGCGTTGGTAAAGTTACGGAGAGTCATATTCGCGCCGCAACTGCAATCGAATTAATTCATACTGCTACATTGATACACGACGACATTCTTGATGGAGCATTGATTCGTCGGCATCTGACAACAATAAATTTCAAGTGGAATCCGCATGTTGCTGTTCTTGCCGGTGATATTTTGTTGACGAAGGCGATGGAGTTGTTGACTTGCAGTGAAGATATTCATGGATTCAGGCGGGTAGCTGTTGCGTGTCGGCAAACTTGCGAAGGCGAATTATTGCAAACCGGAACAATTGGCGGATTCAAAATTTCGCAAAACGATTACATGAATATTATCGCGAGAAAAACTGCGCCGTTTCTCGCTTGCAGTACCGAACTTGGGGCGTATTATTCAGGTGCTGAACCGGCAACAATTGAACTATTCAGACATTTTGGACAACAACTCGGAATTGCGTTTCAGATGATTGACGATGTTCTTGATCTTGCGGGCAAAACTGATACTACGGGCAAAACTTTGCGCACTGATATTTTGAACCGTAAACCGACTTTGCCGTTAATTCTTTACTTACAAAAAGCGTCAAAAAGTGATATTGACGAGGTAATGTTGCGTTTGAATGATGTTGACGGCGGCAAGAGTAATATTAGTGAAACTGATGCAGAATGGATTGCCGAGTGTATTTGTAATTCGGGTGTTGTCAATGATATTAAGCAACTTGCCGAAACGATAATTGACGCAGCAATTGAATCTATTGCGAATTATCCGTCCGGCAATTCGAGTGCTATTACAGGATTAGCCGCTATCGCAAAATTTATCACGTTACGGAAAAATTGAGATTAGCGAAATCAAGAGATTTACTACCGCAACGATTCGCAAGTTCTATTTCACCAAATTTACAATCTTGATAAATGTACGCATATTCATGACGGACTAATTCAAGAGATGCTAAAAAAATTCCGATCAAGCCTGTTTTGTGTTGACCGGCGGACAACAACTGTCTGAAAGGCACGCGTTCATCGGTGCGTAGGCGTTGGTGAATTCGTTTCATCCATGTTGTGATTGGAGTGTCATCGTAAATAATTTCGTGTTTAGATTTCGGAGAACTTTCACGTAAAATCCTACCAAATGCGCTGACAATATCCCAAAGTTCTACTTCTTTGATTGGTTCTTCTATCATATTTCGCGGGCGCGGCGGAAGGTCATTTGCAAGACGCGGAAAACGAAGTTGCCAATGTTCACTGCGCGATTCTAAACGGTTTGCGGCGTCGCAGAATTTTTTGTATTCAAGTAATTGTCCAACCAATGCCTTGCGAGGATCGTCAAATTCCTCCGCAACACTTTCTTCTCCAGGCAATACCGCAAAAGATTTTATCTCAATAAGGACACTTGCAAACGATAAAAATTCCACCGCAACATTAACATCTATTTGCTCCAAAACAGAAATATATTCAAGATATTGATCCATTATTATTGATATTTGTATATCCAGAACATCAATCTCATTCTTACGAATAAGATAAAGTAATAAATCAATTGGTCCATGAAATATTGATAATTTAGGTTTAAACATGGAATTAATATTTTAGTAATAAAATGTTCATGCTTGAATTTTTGTATCATTAAATCGAATACAACATTCACGTAAAACAATACCTTAAAATGGGACATATACTATTCGTATTATAAATTGCGGGATTCAAGAGCGTATTGGTTCGTACTATAAATTGATGGATTCAAGAGTGTAAAAGCCTGTTTCCGACAGGTAAGCAGGCGAATGTGGAGGAAATTTAAAGTGTGAACTGTTTAAACCTGTTTCCCGATAGGTAAGCAGGCGGCGGTGGAGGAAAATTAAGATTCTTTTTGAAACAGTTACATGTTTTTTTGAAGTTGCTATTATTTTTTTGTATTCAATATTAAATCAACTTCGCCAATAGGAATATTCAAGTTTTGTGCGATTTCTTTTATGCTGTAGCCGTAATTGGCAAGCATTTCAATTTGTTTACGATTTGGGAGAGTTATTTTATTGTTGGCGTTAGTTGCGATTTTGTTTTGAGCCGAAGAGTCATTGAACAACGTATCAATTGATAAGCCGGTCGATTGATTATTATTTTGATTATTAGTGTGAGTTTTTGTAGGAATATTTTTTTCAATTACGTCATCACCGGGGAATCGCGGCGCGCTAAGTGCAAAAGGATCGTTGTTTGGTATTGATGTTGGTGTAATTTGGGCAGGTTTAATTTCAGTGCGTGTAAAGTTAGCGGATTGATCGGGCAATTTTTTATCTTGATCTGAAACTGCTCTCAATATTGTAACTTCTTTACTTCCGCCGAATTCATCAACTTTGTCTTGAAAGTCATTTAGCTCTATTTCAAGTTCGCTCAAATAATCTGTAAAATTTACCGGTTGTGGTTCAATTTTCTGTTGTATATTTTCAATTTCAGATTTTTCGGAATTGGGTGGAGTAATTTTCGTTACGTTATTTGGAGTGTTTTTGTGGTTATTTTCAAGTTTATTAGTAATTTGTTCAAAATGTTCGATGAGCAATTCAAGACGATTAGCGGCGCGGTTAGCTTCGAGGGTCAATGTTTCAATAGCGACCATTTTTGAGTCGAGTTGTCCGATTAATTGGCGACCGATAGTGAATAGTTCGACTTCTATTTTTGATAGTTGTCCTTGTGCAGTGGAACCGGTGAATTTATTCTTAAAAGGATCGGCGCTGGAAAGAGGTGTAATGTCTGATGTTCCAGGTTTTTTTTTCGTGTCTTCACCGTTTTGGATGAGTTCTTCTTTTTTTTTCTGTTGTGATTTGATGATTGTTTCGTATTGTTTTTTCTTACGTTCTGCTTCCAATTTATACCGTTTACGGATTTGGTAAAACATTGATATGATAATTAACAAAATTCCGCATGTTAATAGGAAAGTTGATTCTTGCATAACAATTCAATAAATATTGTACATTTTTTATAATTATTCAATAACTGAATGGTAATGATAATTTGCTTGAATAATTCTGATGGTTTTAGATTTCGAGAACAACTATACTCTTAACAATTTAAAATTCAGTTTTATACTGCTCTTGTCCGTACTATAAATTGCGTGACTCAAAAGCGTAAAGAACTGTTTTCTGATAAGTAAGCAGACGAAGGTAAAGGAAACTTAAAGTGTGAACAGTTTAAAATAGTGTTCATAAGTGCGCTATTCCAAAATTCCAAAAGTTTCTTTTGTCTCTTACAAAAAAGAAAGCCGAATTTAATTTGTTTGGGTGTATTGCGGAGAATAACAATTTTTTTAAAACATTGCAAGTGAGATTTTTGTCATGTTCTTTGTGAGGGGTTAGTGGGCGGTTTATTTAAACGACTGAATATTTACACAAAATCAAAGAAGTACAAAATCTTGCAAATTTTACTAAACCGATAACAGATGTTAATGGACGAAATACGGAAAAGGTTTTAAACTGTTCACAATTTAAATTTCCATTACCTTCGCCTGCTTACCTATAAGAAAGCAGGTTTTTACGCTCTTGAGTCCCGCAATTTATAGTACTGGCAGTATAAAGGCTGGCGATAAAATTAATAGAAATTTATTATAGTTATGAGATCAAACCAATTGTTATTTGTTCTGATTGGTTTGATTATTTTAATAGTAATGGTAGTAATGTTCGTTTATCTATCGTCATTACATAAACCTGATACTCGTTATGGAGGACTTTTTACCGCCAACTGACGGACGTATTACATCAATAGCGTGCTATTTCGCAATATTATTTATCACACGGTCATTATCCATTTTCGGACGGATGTAAATTTTCGGTTAGTTGGCGAGTATTAATACTTACTGTGCTTTCTCCTGAAGAATATAACGAATTAGTTGCAACAGGGTATTCGCCCAATATGTCATAGGATTCGGAAGTGAATACAAAAGCGCGAGAGTATTTAGTTGTCCCTGAAAAAGTCTTTTTGTTGTTTTAATGGTAGCCAACTTGTTCGCGGCGAGTTCGTTTGAGCATCTGAATGGGGACTCCTACAGGTTAGCGAAAAGGTCTATTATAACAGTAAATTACTGGTATCATTTCATCCGAATATAAGATTCGAGTGAAATGATACGATATTTTTTTCTGACCTATACAAAATTCTGATTACCAAATTTTTTATGGTAATTGTTTTGATTCTCCGGCACTTGGAGTACCAACTGCTCCCCAGACTCCGTATGGACTTTCGCCAACCAAAGCTAATCCTTGATCTGAATTATTCAAACTGCCTGTATAAATTGTCTCCGCAACAAATCGTACTGCGCCGTCCGTAATTCCACAATTCACCCCGCCCGGATGAAAACTACTCGCAGTAAATAATCCCCATACATCTTCTGAATCACCACGTCTGCAAGTCGGAGAGTTGGGCGGCAAAATTGTATTAAACGTTGTGTAAATTTGGTACGCATCCAAATACCTGCCGCCGCGCCAATGATTTTTATCAATACCATTTGCTAATAATGTCCGATCACTTGAATTGTAAGCGTTGTTTATGCAAGCTGAAGGAATAATTGTGTTGTTGCCGCCTTGTTGAATTGCAGTACCTGAATTATTTGTACCGCCTAAAACGTTGAACAAGTTATCTCCTGATCCGGTTACAGATTCGCTGATCGAAATGGTGTTACTCAAACCGTCGCTTATCTCATTGAACGTCTTTTTAGAAAATGCAATATACACCCCCCTGCTGCCAACCCATTGAGAGTGAGTCGGACTTGTAACTGTACCATTTGATTGCAAAACACCATCTCCATTTGAAACAACAATATTTCCTTTTGCGCCGTTCTCACTTGGTATTGTTACCGTTCCATCGGATGGACATTGGACAACAGAAAGATTTTTAAAACGCGGATTAGTTGACGTATTACTATTATTCCAAGGCGGTTCGTTTGCCGCTGGATTAGTTTTCAAACTATCGAAAATTCCCGTATTTTCCAAAAATGGTAACAATGCACCAGTTGCCGACCAACGATTATTTGCATGTGTATTGACAACATTATTACGCTGTAACGGCAATTCGTCATACGCGTCATGATGATTGTGTGAAGCTAGAACCCATTGTTTCATATTGTTTGCACAAGTTGCTCGTCTTGAAGCTTCACGCGCCGCCTGTACTGCGGGCAAAAGTAACGCAACAAGCACTCCAATTATCGCAACAACAACAAGTAACTCAACAAGCGTAAAACCAAACAAAAATCCAACTAAAAATATTAGTTCATAATTTTCGTTACGTTTATTCTGCAAAGTTAATTCATTTGATTTTTTCATCTTAATCACCT
>JAITDV010000545.1 GCA_031282385.1 Planctomycetaceae bacterium
TGCTCTCTGGAAACTCGACCAAGCAAGTTATACGACCAATAAGTTTTATTCCCGACAGGATCAGTCAACGAAGCCATCCGACCAACTAAATCATAAGTAAATTTCGTCTCGCCGCCTTCAGCATTAGTTTCAGAAATCTTGCGGTTCAAATTATCGTAACGATAATTAATCTTGTTATCAAGCGGATCAGTAATTTTTATGATGTTACCTAAAAGATCATATTCTTGATATGTTGTTAGTCCGTCGATTTGATATTCTGGATGCTGCTGAATAATTTTTATAAGTTGATTAAGTTGATCGTATTCCATACGCGTAATTCGTTTTTTTAAACTTAATCGGTTTTAATGTATCCTTGTCAAACAGAACAACAATTTGAGCAATCGTATTTCCCGCAAGATCAAAATAATTTTCTTTTGCAAACCGTATATTGTCTTTGCCCGACGGAGGTTGAACAACCGCAATTTGACGACCCAATGAATCATAAAAATACAACGTTTGATTATCATTCACGTCATAACTTGCAATAATTCGACCGGCAAAATCAAATTCAACTCGTTGTATCGGTATTTTTCGTACAATAATTATTTGACCGGATTGTGATTTTGATTTAGCAGAAAAAGTAGTTTCGGTTGCTTTGAAAGTTTTATCTTTTATAAAAATTAAATCATCAAGAATCAATTTTTCATTGCTGATATTATTTTCATCGGTAAGATTATTTTTCGTTACAAAAATATCAAACTCGTCTCCGATTGGAAGACCGGCAAATTTATACTCACCGTTTTTAATTTCGGCAATCGCGCCAAGATATGATCTGTCTTGTTGCCCGAATTTATTGTAACCGAAAATCGTCAACCTTCCGTCCAACGCAAGATTCGCCGACACTTGATCAAATTGATTGTAAAAAGTTTTTCCCTTGCTACAGCAACTCGTTTCTCCTCCATTGCGAGTTACTAAGACTTGCCTACCAAATTCAATTTGCACAAAAAACCATACTGGCAAAGGCGTAAAGCCGAGACACAAGTCGAAAAACACAAAATTTAACATTATTGTAACCTCATAACAACGATTTTAGGGAACTTCTAAAAACTCATTTTGTCCACGAATTTTCACGAAAGATCACGAATTAAATAATTTGTGCAAATTCGTGGATAAAATAAATTTATTGTCTAAATTAGTCTATCCTGCAAGTTTCCCGTCAAAAATAGGTTTTTAGAAGTTGCCTTTAGAGATAACCTTATTTAACATGTACTTAACCGATAATGTGGTAAATGTAAAAACATTATTCATAATACGAACCCACTTCAATATATAATGCCGATAATCATACCTCCAAATGTAATACAACGATCAATTAAAAAAAGATATAGATTGTCCCGAAATATGAAATTATGTTGTATGCGAAAAATCCAGGGTTCTTTTTCCTCTCGAATAATTCTATCGGAAAAAAAGAGCAATAACAAACAATGCCGACAAATCAATACATATATAGGATAAAACATCACTAAAGTACTCCCTGAATGTTTGGGAATTTGATTCACTGGACCAAACAAGTACCTACCTAACACACAAAAAAGTAACGATAAAAAAATTAAAAATAACACCACTTTTTCATTTACTTTGTTATACAAATCTATTCACTTTACCAATATTTTCTAGTAAAAAACCTAATTCCAACTATGAACATTAAATACACACGGCGGTTACCAACTCTGCCCTACAGTTGTGTAGTTTGTACCATAACCTGGATAAATAAAATAATATCCTGAAGTGTTGTTATAATATATTTCCTGTTTGTATGGGCATCGGCATAACCAATTAACTCCCCAAAAATGTCCTGGGCTACAAGCAAATGTTTTTCTGTATCCGCCGTTGCCGCAACAATTCACGTCGTCGCCATCATTTTTAAATTAGCGAAAGGTCTGGTACCAAAAATTTTTTATTGTAAAATATATGGTCAATTTCTTATCTTATCTCATAGAGATATGGCTGGGATGGATTAATAATTGGTATTCCCTTGCGTAGTTGGTTACGTTTATCGATTAGCATTTGTTCGGTCTCCTTATCCGGAAAACCGAGTTCTTTTCCGGCTTGAATATAGTAATCAAACACTTCTAGTTGTAGCTCGGATAATGATTTATTTTGATTCCTCTGATACCATTCTTTTATATTTTTATGTTCGTTAATAAATGAGACATATCCTTTAGAACTGGCAATATTGGATGATACAGGTTCAATAATTGCCTCAAATAATTCTCGTGCTATAGTACCTACCGTTGCCTTTCTAGCCTTATGCGCATCAAACACAGAATTGTTTAACATTGCCGTATATGAATACAAATAATTAGTGTTATCAAAATGATCAAACAATGCTGGTAATGCATCAGCACCATCAAGATACAACTCTCGTAGTAACGGTCTCACTAACCCATAATTTGAGCTATCGCCCCACCATCCAACTTCCGGTATTTCTTCCCTTTCAGGCGGTAATAAGCGATGGATTTTCGTTAATTGAAGTAGGCGTTGTCTTGATTTATAACTTTTATCCTTCTTGGTTAGAAATGTTTTTTGCGTTTGTTCCAATTGCGGTGGTTGTTCTTTTTCTAATGTGTTCATAGTTTCAAGAGAATTACCATTTTTTGATATATTATCTTCGGCGCGACACAAAAAATCACTATCAAATACACAAAGTAAATTCAAAAACAACAGTATAACAAAACAATATCCAGCCATCCGGTTATACCACGCGCAAGATGCAAACTTCAACAGTTTGGCGAATATATTTGTTA
Source organism: Planctomycetaceae bacterium (assembly GCA_031282385.1). Lineage (GTDB taxonomy): Bacteria > Planctomycetota > Planctomycetia > Pirellulales > Thermoguttaceae > WRKP01. Next base: position 2,787 of record JAITDV010000545.1, read on the forward strand.
ATATTCGTTGGCAAATATCCAATGAATAAACTACATTAAAAATTTTCATTAAT
>JAITDV010000010.1 GCA_031282385.1 Planctomycetaceae bacterium
TATTTTTTATCTCCCGTCGCCTGATAACAAGCCATGACGCCCGTGTAGTAAGTTCCTCTGATCCAATTATCATCAAATTTTTGGTGCGGATGAGCCAATTGATATTGATTGACTTTATCCATGATATTCTTGATGTATTGTTTGTCAAAAATGTTGAGAAGATTATCGTGGACGTTTTGTTTTTTTTCTGTCAACTGTCCTTCATTCAATGTTTCCGCCTGCAAATTACAAAAACCTGCCGTCCAAACTGCACAGACAAAAAACATTATTTGTACAAAAAAAGTTTTCATTAAATTCTCCTTTTTGGAAAAGAATATTTGTCAATAGTGAGCTTCTACCAATTCTATTTTCCAGACAGAATTGATAAAAATTACGTAATTGAAAAGTTAGTATTTATTCAGTGGAATGTTTTTTTATCGTGAAATGCTTAAATTGATTTTGAGCTAAAATCGCGGCAATAGGCTGAAAGTCTTGGTTCAAAAAAACAACACAAAAAACATTCCACTAAAATATTACGAAAAAATGAATATTCATAACTGTTACTGAATAGTTAGCTTTTATTTTAATACGAAATCGGCTTTGAAAGCGTTTGCGGTTTCGGCGTGTAGTGATTCATTGATTCCGTTTTCAACGCATGTGAGTTTCATTGCGTCGGGGTTGTGTTTGAGTTGAACGGTTTCATGTTCAAGTGAAATTCGCGGCGGTATTTCAAGTTGCAAAGGCGAGAGCAATACGTCGAGAGTATGACCTACGTCAATAAGTTGATCAATACCTTATCTAATTCAACGCTTCCGGCGCAAGAAAAATCTATTCATCATATACTGATCGTACAATAATAAATTGCGTACCTCAAGATTGTGGAGACTTTGATTTCCGATAGATAAGCAGGCGACGTTAAAGGAAATTTAAAGTTTGGACAATTTAATAATTAATTTTTTTCTTTATTTAATTGTCTGATATGTCTTGTAATTGTAAAGTTGCTCAAGTATATTCACTAACCGTTTTTTGAGAATTTTCCGAATCCTATATCGAACACGCTTTAGTTTTCGGCAACTTAAAAGCGTTATACTGATCGTTCTTTAAATTTCGCAGATGTTCCCCAAAGGGAGAACAATTTAAAATCATGCCAAGATTAAATTATTATATTATTATAATTTCGTTATTGCTTTATTTTTTTTGTTCGTCGATTACGATTCGAGATCGGATATTGATAAACACGTTTCATCTTATTGAGCAACATTCGCTTTCGCCTCCGGCTTCACGACAACTTTTTGAAGGCGCAATGAGCGGTATGTTTAAGACGCTTGACAAATATTCGTACTACACTCCTGCGTCCGGTAAAAAAGATTACAACGATCACCTTGATAATAACTATGAAGGAGTCGGTTTGGTAACTACGCCTGCAAAGGATAAAAAATCAATCGAAACAATTTATCCGCTTATTGATTCTCCGGCGTTTCGTGCGGGTCTACGTTCAGGTGATCGGATATTGGCGATTAATGGAGTTGATTTGACGGAAGGTCAAATTGAGAATTTCTCGTCAATGATCAGAAACTTAAATAACACCGATATTGTTCTTACGGTTTTACCATTTGGTAAAACCGATACGAGCCAAATTACAATTAGAACGGCTCCGTTAAACATGGATAGTGTTGAAGGTGACAGTATTGATATTGATGGCACACGTAATTTTATACTTGAGAGTGACAACACAATCGGTTACATACGAATAACCTCTTTCAGCCGCCGTACCGCCGATGAGTTTAGCGACGCATTGCGCCAACTCTATAAAAAACAAGCACAAAATCTGATTCTTGACTTGCGCGGTAATCCGGGCGGTTATGTTAAAGTGTCTGTTGAAATTGCAATGATGTTGTTGGATTTAACCGATAGCTCAAAAATTATCGTATCAACAAAATCACGCAACGGAACTATAAAAACAAAATATTACGGCACCGAAAAAAGTCAGATTTGTTCTTTACCGATAGTTGTGTTGATCGATAATAATACAGCAAGTGCATCAGAAATACTTGCGGCGGCATTGCAAGATTATAAACGTGCCGTTATTGTAGGTACTCGTTCATTTGGCAAAGGTGTTGTGCAGGAGATCTATGATTTGCCCGCAAATTCAGGAACGTATCAATTGACCGGCGTGAGTTATTGGCGGCCGAGTAATAAGAATATTAATCGTACGGAAAATGCCAACTACTCCGACGAATGGGGCGTGATTCCTGATGTTGGATGTAAAATGGAATTGCAAAAATGGCGAAGCCGTGCAATAGATTCTATTCGCAGCAGACGTGCAAATGTAGTTGGAGAGAACCGCGAACTTTATTTAGAATCATATATCGCAACAATTGAACAGGAAGTTGAAGAATCAAGAAACGAGCTTAAAAAATTAAATAAAGACAATAATCCAGATAAAAATACTACTTCGCCGTCCGATAATAAAACCATTGAAAAATCCGGCGACAATAATACAACTGAAATCAATAAAACTTCTAATAATGAAAACGAAAACAATATTGAAATTGACTTTGATGAAGATGATAACAAAGATATTGATATACCATTCAAGCTGCAAGGTAATCCGCCATATTTTGACCCGCAACTCGATAAGGCTATAGATATTCTCAAACAAGGAATCCAATTCAACAAGCCGTAATAAACTGTTCACACTTTAAACTGTTCACACTTTAAACTGTTCACACTTTAAACTGTTCACACTTTAAACTGTTCATGCTTTAAATTATTCATACTTTAATTTCTTTTGGGTCATGTGATTTATTGTACGAACATTATATTATTTTATTTTTGTGCATATTTTTCTTGCTAATCCTCGTGGTTTTTGTATTGGCGTTAATATGGCGATCAAAACGCTTGAAGCGGCGATTACGCGATTTGGGTTGCCGCTTTATGTTTACCATGAGATTGTTCATAACAGGTGGGTTGTTGACAATTTTAAGTCAAGAGGCGTGAAATTTGTCAGTACAATTGATGAAGTGCCTGAAGATGCGAGGTTAATGTTTTCAGCGCATGGAGTCGCTCCAGATATTCGTATCAAGGCAAGTCAAAAAAATATTGAAACGATAGATGCAACTTGTCCGCTTGTTGCTCGTGTACATCGTGAAGTGTTGCGTTATGCGGCGAACAAGTACACTATCATTTTGATTGGACACAACGGACACGATGAAGTTATCGGAACAATGAATGAAGCTCCAGAGTCAATAATTCTCGTTGAACACGAATCAGATATTCACAACCTTTGTCTAAATCCGAATGATAAACTTGTCGTACTTACGCAAACAACACTTTCTGTAACAGAAACTCAATCGATGATAGAATTATTGAAACAAAAATTTCCTAACATTATCAGCGGATCCAACGCCAACATTTGTTACGCAACACAACATCGTCAAGAAGCGATTGCAATGTTGGCGCCGTTAGTTGATATTATTTTAATTGTAGGCAGTGGAAATAGTTCAAATAGTAAACGTCTGGCAGAACGCGGTGAAGCTTTGGGAGTTCGATCAATTTTAATTGACGGTGCAGACAATATTAACGTCGGTTGGTTTAACGGAAATGAAAAAATTCTGATTTCTGCAGGGGCAAGTGCGCCGGAATATGTTGTACAAGATTGCGTAAAAATGCTGCAAAAAAATTTTAACGCAACTGTAGAAGAACGACAAACAAGTACAGATTCTCTTTCATTTCAACTACCAATTGTTGATTGATAGTAACTATTCGGTTGTTGGACGAGAATTTGTTTTCAATATTGTACGGCTGTTGATGACAAGGTTCTTGACGAGTTAAAGAATTGGCTTGCAGGGATGGTTACGATTCAACGTGCAGTAATGGTAAATTATTTCCGAAAAAACAAAAAAATCGCCCAACTCCGAACAATAAATATATAAGAAAAGATGGTAGAACCGGAATTGAATAATACAGATAACCTGCGTGTTGCGAAGCCTGAATTGTTGGAGGCGGATAATTTATTGTTGCCGAGAATGGTGTTGTACAAACAGGATCGGGTTGTGATTATGTTTTTTTTGACGGTGTTGTTTGTGATATTTTGGGTGATTCATAGCGGAACAAGTTGGAATGTCGATGATGAGATTGTACTTGATTACCAATTTCATGTTGATCTGAACAACGCCACAAAAGCTGAATTTCAAACATTGCCCGGAATCGGTACAAAATTATCAAAAAATATCGTCATTTACAGAGATTCTATAAACCGGTTTAACGATGTTGATGATTTACGCAACGTTAATCTTATAGGACAAAAGAAACTCGAAGCAATAAAACCATTCATCATAATCAACAATACTGATTCTTTTTCCAACAATACCGAAAACTCTTCAAAACGCAATAACACAAATTCATTGTCTAATAAGTAAACATAGTTCAATATTTTTAATAGAGATTTGATTGTTGAATAATATTTGTGTTTTGTTTTGTTTCGTGCGGGCAAGAAAATTTCGGTGTCTCAAAAAATAAAAAATGATAAAGGCATCGTCAAATTTATTTCATTTTTTGTTCGGCTAATTTTAGTGAGCTTGATAAATTTGCGTAATATCTTGATTTTTCAATATTACCTAATTCGTTGTACATATTCATTAGATTGGAGTATGGAATTGCGAAAGCGGATTCTTTGACGAAACCTAATTTTGCTCCGCGTTCAATTTGTTGCAAGCCGCGTTCCGTCAATCTTACCGCTTCGTCCCTCTGATCCGTCAACCAATATGAAACTCCCATACTTACTAACGATTCTCCAAACCGACCTGATTCTTCTGGATTGATTTTTGGAAATAGCCGTTCAAAAATCGGTTTTGATTTGTTGAACCATTCGAGTGCTGCGCGGTGATTTTTGTTACCCAATGCGTGAATTGTACCCAATCGAAAATATAACCGACCAACAAGATATAAATCCGAATCATTCGTTTTACCTTTGATTCCCGTTTCCATGTACTCCGCTGCTAACTCTCCGTAATGTAGTGCAAGATTATACTTTCCGCGCAACTGATATATTTGAACCGCGTCATAAACCGCCAGACCTATTTCCCATTGTAATTTTTGTAACAAAATAGAATCATTCGTTTTCGTTAATAATTTTTCGCCTGTTTGAATAACTTCTTTAACATACGGCTCAATATCATTCTCTTCCTTCATTCCGGTTTGGCACGCCAACTCACAAATCGCTAATTTGAGCGGATATTCTTGTGAAAACCGCCGTGCCGCCATCATTTCCGGATCAGTTATTATAGATTGTGCGCTTGCCAGCCAATTTTCTATTGCGCGATCTTTACCTTTCCAACGCCCCCACGCAATATCTTTCGCGACCGCAAGACGCGACTCAAATAAAATATCTTTAGCAGTTTGGCGTATTGTTGGATTTGAGTGATCGGTTAGTTGATTTGCTATGTCAATTGCGTCGGAATGATGTTTGTACGCATTCTCACAATCAGGAACTTGACCTGTTCTGTAAAAATCACCAAGTAAACAATGCACACGAGCTTTATCAATAGGAAAGCGCTCACAAATTCTCAACGTCTCCTCAAGATATAACTTAGCATCTTCAACCCGATTCATACGGCTTAATACTTGTGCAAGCGTCAGATGATATGCTGGTTTCCGTTCATCAAAACGAATTGCTTTTTGTATATTCAAGTTTGCCGTTTCAGTGTAACCTTGTAGAAGTTCTATTTTTGCAAGCAGCCAATATGCTTTGGCATCGGTGCGATTAATGCGAATTGCGTCTATCAAATCGCGGTATGATTCTGAAGGTTGGTCGTTCAATGTCGCTTCGGCACGCAAAACGAATGGCTCAGAAATTACAGGTTCAATACCGATTTGTCTGACTTGATACATACCTCCGTTTTTTGAACTGGTAAAAAGAAAAACCACACCTTTTTCGGGAAACAATTCACCTATTATTTTGCCCGTTTCATCCGGTATCAACACAGGACGCGATTTCAAAAGCTCAGCTTCAAATTGTTCACGCACAACATTTTCAGGAAATAACTCGTCAAACCGGACAACTATCGATTTGACAATTCTATTCTTGTCATACATCACCTCAATATGATTTAGGTCAGGCAATGAATAAAGATGAGCAAGTTCACCGCCGCTCGTCGATTCCTGTACAGGTTTGCCCCAAAGTTCAACTACATTTTTAATCGAAGAATGACCAGGCACAATACCGTTGAAGGAAGCGGTTTTTATTGGCGGGTGATAAGGATCAACCATTGGTCGTAGATTTGGTTGTGTGGTATTTCGAGATTGATCTGGCCGGTTTTGATCGGGGTTAGAGGTGTTGGGAATATTCGTAACATTATTTTGGTCAAGATTGTCAGCAGAATTATTAACAGATTCAAGTTTTCTTCTTGAGTTAATATTATTAGCAAATCTGTCTTTTCTGTTCGTTTCTGTAGATGTATCTACTGAAGGCATCGGAGCAGCTGGAACAACTTGATCATCTTCATCGGCAGAACTAACAGATGCAAGTCTGATTTTTTTATTGTTACGAAAATTATTTTTTTTCGTATTATTTACTGTATTTTTTACTGTATTTTTTGTTGTGTTGGGCAAAAACTGATTGGGGGCAGGTGCGTTATCAAATTGATTGGTTGAATAAATCAACAATGGATGTTTGGGCGTAGAATCATCTTGTGTAGTGTTAAAATCAGGTTGAGTGAGTTGTTGCGGCGAGGTTGTTTTTTGCGCGTAGTTTTCCTGCGCAAATATTACGTTGGTAAAAATTGAACCGTAATCAAATCCGATACAAAAAAAAGTAATTATCAAAAACAAACAAACCGTAAGTCTGGAATAAAATGTACTCATATCATTTCAAATGCTAACAGTTAAGATTTAAACTGACAACATATAACCGATTAAACAAATTAACGGTTATAATAATGTTAAGGCGTAACAAAAATGCAAATTCGTAAAATAAATTCAGACGCCTTGTAATAAAATTAAACGAGATTAAAAACAACCCAACATGCGGATTTTATAGATTTATCAAATCCGTGTCCAGATCAAATTTTTGAGAAAACAAATTTTTGTAAATTTGATCAAAAAAAATTTTATTAAACCGTTCATTCCTTTCATTTAATCCATAAGCTATTTTTGGATTGCAGATAGCCCGCAACTAAATAGTTACAAATATTATTTTTCTGAATTATACTGTTCGTACTATAAATTGTACGGCTCAAGAGCGTAAACGCTTGCTTTCCGATAAGTAAGCAGACGGCGGTGAAGGTAATTTAAAGTGTGAACAGTAGACCTTATTCTCTAACCCAAAAATACATCAACGCAACAAAAAAACTACAACAAAAAACCGCCTTTAACTCCTCCAAGACCGCCCCTAACCCCTCCGATGGAGGGGTTAGGGGCGGTCTCCTACAGGTTAGCGAAAAGGTCTAGTTTAAAAAGAGTCAATTTACAAATTCGATCTTGCCGATATTCCCTAATGTTGTCCTTTGTTTTTTGAGTGAGTCGTCAATTTGCTTGTTAAAATATGCACAATAAAACGATTATAACGATATTGGTTGTTATGATATACGGTATTTTGCAAAATTTTTGCATGTTTTGCGTTTAAATATCCGAGACAAAATTTCAGGTCGAAAATTGTCGGCATGTCGTACTGGTCAATTGCGCAAATTTTCGGGCAACAAATATTGAGGAATTAGAATTTAACACGTTCAAACTTTAAATTTCCTTCACCGCCGTCTGTTTACCTATCGGAAGCAGGCTTTTACGCTCTTGAGTCATGAAATTTATGGTACGAAATATGTTATTGAGTTACACAATTTATAGACGAACAATATATCTGTTTTTGTTACAAATAATCAACACAACAAAAAATACACTCACAAATAAAAATTTAACCATAACAAATAAAATATTAATGAGAAAAATATTTATTTCACTCTGTACTATTTTAATATTCGCCGTTTCAACAATTATAAGTCCATCTTTGTCAAAATCCGACGAATGTTTAGTTCCTTGTGATCCGGTGAATTTAAATTTGGATTTATCGGATTGTGAACCTTGTGAGCCTATTGGTTGCTCGCCGTTGGAAACTGAAATTTGTGAGGCGAACAAATTTTTCAAAAGTTACAAAAAAGATCACAGATGTGTATTGAACAATTTTGAGATTACCGGTTGGATTCAAGGCGGCTTTTTCGCTAACTCACACGGAACAACAACCAAACGTAACAAAGTATCCAACTATGCCAACAGAACTGTTACCCAATTTGAGCCAACGTCAGGCAATGGTTACTTTTTTGGCAACACACATTCAACAGATTTTCAAATAAATCAAATTTGGGTCGAATTTACAAAAGAAGCGGACGGTAAACATGGTCTTGATTGGGGCTTTGGTACGGGAGTATTTTTTGGTACGGATGCATGGTTTACGCAATCATTTTCTGATGCGAAATTTGATTATGGTTGGCAAAGCGGCGATTATTTTACATCAATTCCGACGTTGTTTTTTCAACTTGCGTACGGTGATCTTTCGTTGAAGGTCGGCAAATTTGAGACGTATATTGGTTATGAGTCTTTGCGTGCGCCGGATGCGATTTTTTATAGTCATCCATATTCGTTTATGCTTGAACCGTCGTCGCATTCAGGAGTGCTTGCCGAATATACGCCAACAGATAAATTGCAAATCGTACTCGCATACACTGCCGGCGCGGATGCAAGTTTGGAAAATGATTACGACGATCACGGATTTTTAGGATCAATTTCGTATCAACTCACGAACAAATTGAATTTGACTTATTCATTGATGCACCAAAGATACGGCGGCGGAATTTACAAAAACAATGACGTTCGTGATTTTGCAAACTGCAATCAATTTTTCCATACATTTCTTGCAAGCTATGATATTTCGGAGCGATTGACGTATGTTTTGCAATGGACATTTTGCGATGTTAAGAATCGTTTGAATTTATCGCATGAACGGTCAAAAGGAATCGGTAGTTATTTGAAATACAAGTTGGACAAATTTTGGAGTGTTGGTTTTCGTGCGGAATGGTTTGCGACTGATGGAGTTGACTATTCGGACTACACGCTAGGTTTGACATGGCAACCAAACAAAAGTTTTATTGTACGACCTGAAATCAGATTTGATCACGCATCAGATAAAATAAATAAACCTTTCAATTACGGAAAAAGCCGTGATCAATTTTCAGGCGGTGTAACCGGAGTTTATATGTTTTAACCGAGACATTACTTACTAGATACAAAATTATTGTAACGGCAACGGATTGCCTATTGGGGTGATCTGTTGCCGTTTTTTTTGCGCGCGTTGTTTTTTTATGGGGAAAGTTGTTTATAAAAAATGTCTGATTGTTTTGAAATTTGGCGAGGAGAAGTTTATTTCTTTTCTTCCTAAAAGGAGTACTGTTTGTACTATAAATTGCATGATTCAAGATCGTAAAAGCCTGCTTTCAAATAGGTAAGCTGGCGGCGGCAAAGGAAATTTAAAGTGTGAACAGTTTAAAACAATTTTGAAAATACTTTGGATATTAAATTATTTACGTAATATTATGAGAACCAGACAAATAATTATTGTAACAATAATCTTAACAGCAATCTGTTTTGTTATTTTGCGCCCTGTTATATTATCAGCACAAGACAGTTTCGGCGCAACAAAAATATCTCCGCTTTTTATGCAGCCGGAAATATTGCAACAAAATTACCAGACATTAGATCAACTTTCATCAAATTCACCATTTGATCAATCTGTCAATCAACCCGTAACAAATCAACCGATTAACCCAATTCCGAATCAACCTTTTCCAAATTTACCGTTTGATCAATCTGTTAATCAACCTGTACCCGATCAGCCTTTTAATCATATTTCGAATCAATCTTTATCAAATTCATTATTTGATCCATTTGTCAATCAATATTTGACGTATGATCCGTTTGATCGTTCAACAAATGAGTTGTTACCAACTCAAGTTTCGCAGCGAACTGAAATTATTGATCAACCGGCGGTTAGTAGTGAAGTTCCATTATCATTTTCGCCAATTCATCGTAAGGTAACGGGACCGATAATTTATGATACTGCGGAAGGTGAAGAATTAGTTACCAGTGGTGGTTGTAGTCCTGTTTGTGCGCCGGGTTGCGGTTCTTCGTGTGATGTTTCGGCGGTTGAAGGTGTTGGTCTTGAGGGTGTTGGTTGTTGTGGTGATGAGATTGTGTGTGTACCGGCTTGGTATTCGCGGGTGAAGTTTTATGGTTGGCTGCAAGGCGGTCTTTATGCGAATTCTCATGGCAGTACGACGGAGCGTTATCACGGAATAAATAGGCGCGGACAACATGATTTACTTCAAAGACCGACAGGCGGTAATGGTGCGTCGCTTGGTAATGTTCGTCAAACGGGTGCGGTTTTGAATCAACTTTGGTTGGGATTAAGCCGGGAGTTGGATTTATGCGGAGGTTTTGATTGGGGATTTCGAGGTGAGTTTTTATTTGGAACGGATGCGCGGTTGACGCAGAGTTATGGTGACGCAACATTTGATTATTTGACGATGCGGCGTGATTATGGATTTTCAATTCCGCAATTGTATGTTACGTTGGGTTACAGGTGTTTATCGGTCAAGGTTGGCAAGTTTGAGTCGTTGCTTGGTTTTGAGCATATTCAAGCGGTGGATTCGCCGTTTTATAGTCATTCGAATTTATTTTATGCGGAGCCGCAATCGCATAGCGGAGTGCTTTTTGATTGCAATGTGAATCCTGATTTTTGGTTTAGTATGGGTTATGTGCAAGGTGCTGATTCAACTTTATCAAATAGATTTGGAGACAACGGTCTTATTGGCGGGATTTATTGGCGTTGTTGTCCTTCGATGACACTTTGGTACACGATTTATTATTCAAAAAATGCTGCGGGCATGTTTGCAAATGGCGAACCTCATGCGGGAGGTGATTTATTCCGGCATACATTTGTTTTAAATTGGAAGTTGACGTCGCGGTTTGATTATGCGTTTCAATGGGACGTCGGCAACCGTAGAGGCAGAAGAGCGGGAGATGACAATTCTTCATATTTTGGTTGGGCGCAATATTTCACTTACAAGATACATCCGCGGTTAAACGGGGGCATCAGAATTGATCAGTTGCATTCGAATAAGCTCATGGCAACATCCGGTTTCGCGCGTCCGAATACAGGTAATTTTATCGGTAATTTGTACGGTATTACAATTGGTATTGAGTGGAAGCCGTATCAAAATTTCAGTTTCAAGCCGGAATTACGTTACGATTATTCAGACACAAGAGGTACGTTCGGCAACGGCAAACACAGAGATCAGATTTCATTTGGATTTGGAATTGTGTATGATTTCTAATGTTGAAATCGTAATATACTGACTGTTAAATTCTATACTGTTCGTACTATAAATTGTATGATTCAAGAGTGTAAAAATCTGTTTTCCGATAAGTAAGCAGACGGAGGTAAAGGAAATTTAAAGTGCGAACAGTTTAAAGTGTTTTTGTTAGACCAAAATTCAAATCTATGAGAAATTTTGTTGCCGTAATTTATGTGATTATTCTTTTTTTTGTTATCTCTTGTTGTAGTTTTGCTAATATTGAAGCGGAGCGGTTACGGGATCGGTTTTGGCAAATTCTTGTTGAGTCTCCGCGGCGTGGTACGGCGTTGGATCGTATTTACAATCTCTACGCGGAGTCAAATGAAATTGATCAACTAATTGATAAAGGATTAGTGTTATCAAAACGGAAGTCAAATGATTCGCGGTCGTGGCTTTTGTTGGGTTTGATTTATGAACGTTGTGGAGAGACGGACAAAGCGATTGAGGCGTACAGGCACGCGATCAAACTTAATGTGAAAGAGCCGCTTGCGTTTTATTATCTTGGCGAAAAATTAATTGTGCAAGGAAAATTGCGCGAAGCGGTTAATATGCTGGAGATTTCTGTACAAAATAAACTTGCAAACAAGCAGGAACTTCGGTCTGTTCTTTTATTACTTGGCAAAACCGCAGAGCGATTGGGCGACACAAAAAAAGCTGATGCGGTTTGGAATCAGTTAGAACAACTCTATCCCAATAATCCTGAAATTATCGCTAACATAACAAATATTCTCGAAACCGAAGGTCGCATTGATGAAGCAATAAAACGTTACGAACAATATTTGAAATTGTCGTCGGACAATTATACTTTTGTCCGGTTTAAGTTGGCTGTGATTGCGTTAAAAATCCGAAAAAACAATAAATATTCGCCGATTGATGATTATGTGGAGTTACTGGACAAACTTGATTCAGGCGGTTGGATAGCGGAGATTGTGCGTAAGCGTTTGGAGCTGTATTTTACAGAGCGGGGTAATTTAACAGGACTTGCAGAATTCTACAGGAAAAGACTTTCAAAACACCCAAACGAATACACAACTATCTTGCAACTTGTAAATGTACTCATAAAACTTGACCGCGAAATCGAAGCACAAGAATTACTTGAAATTTCTGTTACAAAATTTCCAAATAACATTTTATTGCGGCGGGCAATAATTGATATTTACGTTACAAAAAATCAACTCGATAAAGCAATCGCACAATACCAAAAAATCGACGCACTTAAACCTGCCGATCCAGATTATTTTATAACGTGGGGCGAATTGGTACTGAAAACTGATAAGCCGGACAAACAAAATGAAGCTGTAAAAATCTGGTCGCGAATGATTGATTTATCGCCGAAAGACCCATTGGTTGCTGTTCGGGTTGCAGAAGTTGCAGCGCGGTATGATATTGTTGACGCCGCGGAAAAATATTACAAACTTGCAGTGGCATTGCGTCCCGATGAAGCGGCGTTTCACGAATATCTCGGAATTTTTTATTACCGCCAATCCGAAATCAAAAAAGCCATCGAAACAATTCAATCAATCGCCGAAAATAAACGAAAAAACGTAAATTCATTAATACACGCCGGAACATTGCTGCAATCAATTCACGCCGAAAAAGAAGCATTAGCCGTATTTGAAAATGCTGTAAAACTTGCGCCGTCAAACAGCGCAATAAGATGGAAATATATTGAGGCGTTGATACGTCTCGGCGAAATTGACAAATCAGTTACACAACTACACACAACAAATCAGTTACTTCAGTCAGATGATGAATTTGATACATTTTTGCAAAACGAAATCAGGTTCGTGTTAAAAAGTTTACAGATAAATAATATCTTAAAAATTTTGACAGATAAAATTTCAAATTACACTTCAGATAATATTGTAACGAAAATTCCAATGCAGAGATCGTACTGGCGGCTTGCGGTTTACAATCAGTACGCAGGCAAAAGCAAAATCGCCGTCAAAATGATGGACGACGCAATAGGATATTCAGATAATAATATCTTGAACAACGAATTATTATCGTTACGAATATTACACGCGGCAGCAGAATTGTACGAAAAAAATAACGCGACAGACAAAGCAATAAAAATTTTGCAAATACTCGCCGAAAAAAATAACATCCGACAAAATACATATATCAGGCAACTTGCAGAATTGCAAATTAAAATCGGCAAAAAAGAAGAAGCGGCAAAAACAATCAATCGATTACTCGAATCAGGTATATCAAATACGGCTGTTATTATTTCATGTGCTGAATTACTTTTTGAATTGAACCGTGTTCAAGAAGCAATTGATTTATTACGGCGCGGTTTGCGGTTTCAACCAAATGATTTATTGATCCAAAAATCGCTTTCGGAATATTTGGCAAAAGACGGACAGTTTGAAAATGCAATTGATATAGCGCAACGTTTATTTGACCGGACTGAAAATATTGAAAACAAAATGCAACTTGCAAAAAAAATTACTGAATATTATCTGATTTCCAACACGGCAAATAAAACCGATACTGATGTACAAAATACACAAAAGTTAAAAAATGAAAAATTAAAAGAACTCTTGTACAAAATAAAAAATTCAACAGACAAAAAAACATCGGTTCTTTGTGCTGCGGTTGTATTTGAGGTTTTATCGGATTTTAACGCTGCGCGGTCGGAGCTTGAGGGATTTTTGATCGAAACGGGCAAGGAACAGCAAACTGATAAATTATTGTTACGTAAATTAGTAGATATTACTGAAAAATTGCATGATTATGATGCGGCGGTTAAGTATCAGGAATTGATTTGTAAGAACAATTCTGATACAACAGAATTTGATAAATTATTTATACTTTACGATGCCAACGGCAACCGCGAAAAGAGCTCGCAACTTTTCATGCGGCAGATATTGAATAAAACCGGCATCAATGAACAAATCAACATGATTGATAGAATGATTTGCCGAGAGGAATATGATGCAGTTGATCATGTGCTTGCGTTTTTTGAGATACATGAGGAACCGAGTTGGGAAATAATGTATCGGCAGATTGTAATTGCAGCGTATAAAAAACAAAAAAATTTGCCCGAATTGGTACACAATTTCCGTAACAAAAAATTTATTGACGGCAAAAATATACACAACAAATATTCGCCCGAAGATCAATTCAATAATAACGCATGGAAATTATCGGCAGATTTGCCGACCAAAGATTTTACTATTTGGGAGGCGCATCCAGAATTGTTGCAGGTTTTCAAGGAGCAAGAGGTTTTTTTGTTGACGTTGTGTCGGGAACATTTGCGGCGAAATCAGAATTATCGTACATTTAATAACGTCCCGCCGCCGAAACCTTTTTATCTTGTCAATAATTTCACCGAAGCCAAATTTTTAGCGTTATGTTGGTTGTTGCGGGAACAAACCGTAGAAAAAATAATCGCCGCCAATAATCCAACTCCTCAAGAAATAATACGCCTAAAAGCATTATCAATATCACTAAAAAAAATCGTACCTTCACACAATTGAAATAATTTGATCGAAGTGTCAAATTAAGAGTCAAGGAAATAGGAATAAAGCAGACAAAAACGCAGCACTCTAAAGTAAACAACCCTTATTTATCCAATTTCCATTAATAGCAGGCGGCGGTAAAAGAAATTTAGTAATATTTATGCGGATTGTTTTTTGTGTTATTTGTTGGTTACAAGACTCCCGCGACTGAATAATTACACGTCTTAATTGGGACAGGCAATTTACTCTTTTGGAGTATTGTTCAAGCCTTCCTATAGGTGGATTCAATTCTAATTGAAAAGGTGTTATACTGTAGGTTGTTTAATTTGCTTTCCGATGTTGTTTGGAACGATACCGGAAAATAAAATCTTGATAAAAATGTATAACCGTTCACAGATAATTTGATCTGTTACTACCTTACACTGTTCGTACTATAAATTGCATGACTCAAGAGCGTAAAAGCCTGCTTTACAATTAGGTAAACAGGCGAAGGTAAACGAAATTTAACGTGCGAACAGTTTAAAATGACCGCCGTTTCAATACGGAACAACCTAAAAATTGCAATAGGTACAACGAAACCAGATCACCATAAAAAGCACAATGGTAACAACTAAAAATAATAAAAATAACACTAACAATAATCGTAACGATAAATCCGCACAACACCCGCACGCCAAACATCAGGATCGACATCCTGATTTGGTAGATTCTTTTCAATGGGGATTTGTTGAAGGGGCGGATAACGATACAGCCGAAAATCGAAATGAAGCCCGCACTCAAGGTAAAAGCCGAAAAAAATCTAAAATGAAAACAGTTGCGAAAAATACATCTGTCTCATCTGTTTCTTCGCCCGTTTCACTTGAGTCCGCCACAAAACAAATTAATACGCCCGCACCAAAAATTACAACATCTAAAACCAACAAAAATACAGAAAAAAACCGCCCAAAAAAGAAAAAAAACCGACAAATTATAAACACATCCGTAAATAACGTTACAGATATTGTAGAAGCAGATAAGTTAAATGCCGTTGGCGGAACTGCCGGTAAAGTTGTAACAGATTCATCTTTTGTTACGTCGGCTAAAAATCCTGTTGCCAATCAAAACCAAACCGCAAACAATCCCAAATCCAAAGCCATCCCAAAAAGTCCGCGCCGTAAAATAACCGCCGCACAAAATAATTCGACCCCAAATATAAACAAAACAAAAGAACATGATACGAATTTGCTTTTTGAACCGTTTGACGACGAGAACGATTTGAATTTGCCAAGTTACGGACGGACGTATAAAGATAAAAAATTGCAACTTGATCAAGAAACAAAACACCCAGAATCACAAAATATCGTAAAAGAAAAACGACAACACCCACACTATCAATCCCCAACACCAACACCAATTCCGTCTTCAATTCCTACACCGTCGCCGTCAATTCCGCACGCAACCGCTAAACCCGTAACTCCAAACTCCGTAACCGTAACCCCAACGCCGCCACAATCAAATTTCACCAAACCGGCGTCTTATCCGCAGCCGCCAATAACTTCTAATTCTGTTGCGCAAAATATTGTTTCTGCTTCAGCTTCAGCTTCTGATTTTCGTAACGTTAATTTGGATTCGAATAAATCCGGTCATATACAGTCATCACTTGAAACACCTATATCTAAGCCCAAAAAGGAACAGATGGTTTGGGATCCGGATAAACGGGAATACGTTCCGCTCAAAGTTTTCGATCAAAGTTTACCTGCATCATTGCCCGAACCGCCGACTCAATCTCACACAAAACCACAACACCAAACAACCACTCCCAAACAACCTCAAACTAAATCCGATCAAAACACAAACACAACCGTAACTCAATCCAATTTGATAAAAAATAATCAACCAATTGTGAATAATAAAATTGTTACGGAAAATAGCACGACACCGAAATTAAGTACAATCACAAATACAGAAAATCGATTACACAGCAACGTCCCACAACGCGGCAATATACCGCGTCCAGTTGCGTCAACATGTCCCGATCCTGCGGATATTGAAGCAGATGCTCGTGGTTTTGCTAGTCTTGGTTTATCTGATGTTATGTTGGAAGCGTTGCGGATACTGCGTTATATTGAACCGACACCGATTCAAGCTGGAGTTTTTGACCGTGTTAAAACCGGCAAAGACATCATGGGTCAAGCACAAACCGGCACCGGTAAAACTGCCGCGTTTTCAATTCCAATCATCGAAGGAATCGAAGAATGTCCTCCTGGAGATGAACCGGTTGCGTTGATTCTTGTTCCGACGCGCGAGTTGGCAGTGCAAGTTCGAGACGAAATTCTCCGACTTTCCTACGGACGCGATATTCGGATCGCGGCATGTTACGGCGGCAAACCAATAGTTAAACAAATCGCCAAATTGAACGACGGAATTGATGTTGTTGTAGGTACGCCCGGTCGTGTACTTGACCTAATGAACCGCCGAACATTAATTACGGACTCACTCAAGTGGGTTGTACTCGATGAAGCAGACAGAATGCTTGATATTGGATTCCGACCCGATATAGAAAAGATATTAAAAAAATCACCGTCAACCCGACAAACCCTACTTTTCAGCGCAACATTGCCGCCGCCCGTCGTCAAACTCGCAGAACGTTATATGCGCGAACCGGAAGTTCTGGACTTCTCAAATAAACATGTTTCAGTTGATACAATTGAACAATTTTATGTTACAGTTGATCGCGAACGTAAATTTGATGCGCTTGTTTATCTATTGAATGAAGAACGTCCGAATCAAGCAATAATATTCACACGAACAAAACGCGGCGCAGACAGATTAGCAAGATTATTGTCAAAACAAATTCCAAGCCTATCAGCAATTCACGGCGACCTCCAACAATCCGAACGCGATAAAATAATGAGTAAATTTCGTGCAGGCGAGTTGCGATACCTAGTTGCAACTGATGTTGTTGGACGCGGAATTGATGTATCAGGTATTTCACATATTATTAACTATGATATTCCGCATTTTTGCGACGATTACGTTCATCGCGTCGGTAGAACCGGACGAATGGGACGCGAAGGTGTTGCATACACATTCGTGACGGCAGAAGAAGGAAATGAATTGACAAGAATTGAAATGCGAATTGACAAACTACTAAAACGCGCAGACTTGAAAGGTTTTGAATCCTTCTCAAAACCCGTACAAGATACAAACAATAATGATAGTCAATCAATTAACCATAAACCAGTTTTCGGAAAACCAATCAGAAAAATAAGACGCGCATTGTGAATGTATTAAACTACCTTACAATGCTCGTACTATACTGTTGTTTTTTTTCGATTTAATTCACGTTTGGGACAACGTTACTCTGTGGAACCTTTCCATGAATAACCTCCAATTTCAACCGGAAACAAATTAAACATAAAGAGTATAATCACCAATTTAACTTACAAACAATTCAAAAAAATATGGAAGACTATCAACGTTACGGCACTGACTTAGAATCAACCGCTCGATTTGGTTTTGACGAAATTGTGCAAAATTCGCAACGAATTAACCGAATATTTTTCTTGCCGATAATACTTGTGAGCGGTCTGACAACAACGGCATTGGCTGTTCTTGCAGTTTTTCTGATCAACTTCTACACAGGACATAATCTTTTTGCATTTTTAATCAGTTTTGTTATACCGGTTGGTGCAATTGGTTGCGGCATAGTTGCGGGAATCGGTTATGCGGTTTCTTCACGAATACTTCAATTTTTTCCAAACAACAAATTTATAGTGTTTATATGTATTCTTCAAGTTTTCGTTTTTATTGCCTCCCGCTATTCGGAGTACACAATAGAACGAAAGATGATGTTGAACGTAATCGATAAAATGGCAAATGACAGTATAATTAAAGGCGAAAAAAAAGTAACTATTACAAATGCTGCTGGAGAAAAAGTTGAAATAGATACCGATAAATTTATAAAACACGCCAAAGAAACAATTCCTTCGTTTATTACTTTTTATCGGAATCTAGTTGAGGAAACAGAATGGTCGTCCATCAAAAAACAAGAAAAAGACGCATCTTTCAAGTTGGGAAAATGGGGTTGGCTAATTGAAATTTTAACTGCGTTGGCTTTTGCAATTTGTTCTAATGTTCCGTTATTTATGCTAGCTTCAACTGCATATTGTAAACAATGCAGCAGATTCATGCGGAAACAAATTGATTTCAAATTTCCAGCCCGCGCTCCAATTCAAAAAATTAAAAAAAATGACGCCGAAGCAGCAGAAGCATTCTCAGAGGAAGATGAAAAACGACTCGTATACGCAACACTACAAATCAGCGAAATTGAAGATTTCCTGCGATCAAATATTCCAATAAAACGTGAAGAACTTGCAAATTTTTTATCAGATAAACAAAACAAAATCAAAACCGAAACCGCTAACATCAAAGGGCAAATTCCAAATGCAGTGCAAATTATTTATTCAGAATGCCCAGATTGCGACAATTTCTTGTTACTTGTAAAAATGGAGTTTGATCCTAATACGGCTAATGCCTTGCCTCCTGCTGAATTTTTACGGTTCTACAACGGAATATTCGTAACAGAATTTACTAAAAACACAAATAAAACTGACATGTAAAATACGATCATTGTAAGAGTTTTTTACAAAAAAGATAACTTCTATATTGCTCGTAAAATATATGCTCTTTAGTCGCGTAAATTATATTTGTGCATAACGAAAATTTTGGGTAGGACTTGAACAGAATTATTGAGATGATAAAATTCCGAACCTGTGTTTTGACAATATATTCACCAAACTTGCAATTTCGTTTTTTTAGGCTAACGGCAATTTTTTTCACGTCTCCAACGTCCATTTGTCTTTCATGT
This sequence comes from Planctomycetaceae bacterium, assembly GCA_031282385.1. Lineage (GTDB taxonomy): Bacteria > Planctomycetota > Planctomycetia > Pirellulales > Thermoguttaceae > WRKP01. The sequence continues at coordinate 19,695 of JAITDV010000010.1, forward strand.
TCGTCAAAAAAAGGAGACCAAACTTAAAAAATTATACAAGATTTTAATTAGATCAAATTATGAGTATTTTTGATGTTGATACGATGCGGGAAGTTTTGCTTGCACCTTTGCTCAAGAACCTTGATAAATTTGAACGCGAAGTTCATGAATTGCGGGCAAGCATAAAAAAAGGATTCGTAAACAAACGCTGCGAATTACTGGACAAACTCTGCGACATCCTATTTCTAAAATCTAACATTCAACAATTTGACGAAGCAAAAGAAATAATAGCCGAAATAGTTGAAATTGGTAAATCTCTTGCCGCTGACGGCAGCACTGAAGATTTAGAAATGTGCGGAATTAAAATAGGTAAAAACATCAGTATGGCCTGGCTGTTCCCCATTATGACCAATGTCGATTACGATAAAATAGAAGAAATGTTCGACCTCTACGATCAATGGATGAAATTATTGCCTGAAAACGAAATTAATAAAACAGACAACGACTTGATCTACGATAATTACCGTTTCTCCGACTACTTGCTAAAAAAAGGCAAAAAAGAGCAAGCTCTTAAATTGACAATTGAAACTCTCAACACATTTGAAACAAAATATTATCCGACATCAACCAAAGTAGCAGATTGGCAACCTCTCACAGTCGGTTATAACACACTTGCCAAAATATATGAAGAACTCGGCGACAATGAAAACGCATTGCAGAACTATTTGAAATACGACGAAATCGCGGATAAAGTACACGACATGATGGTATGGAACAAGACCGATAATACAGTACAAATTGAAGACATTAACAAAAACGTTGAAGAAATTAATAAAATCTTTAAAGGTGTAATAATCATCAATGCAAGTTCCGATCTAAGTGGTTTTTCATTAAACGACGTCGATTTCGATGAAGAACGTAACACGGTAATGTTACGACTCGGAGATATTTACGCCCAAAAATCCAACATTGATGAAGCATTGAAATATTACAATAAAGCGGCACGCACGGCAAAATTAGCAATTGATAACGCCGTCTCATCCTCCCACGAATCAGTACCGGAAATACAATTCTCAAAGATTTATATTGCAATCAGAAAAATACGGTTGTACATGAAAATCAACGATTGGGAAAACGCACGAAAACAAATTCAAAACGCTGCCAAAGAATTTAATTTCAAATCACAAAAACACGACTCATTAGGTTACACCGAAAAAGAAGTAATGGATTCGTTGTATGACGAAATTAAAAATCTGCAACAAGAACTCGAAAAAATAACAAATAACAAAACAAATATTTTCTTTGAAAAAGAAAATGTATTTGGAAAAAAACAATCCGGTGCCGAAGATAGATTCGGGATTTTCAGCGGCAATATTAAATGGAATGAATTGCGGCTAACACTTGGCGAAAAGCATAATGAAGCTTGCAAGTTACTTGGACGCGGTCACTTTGAATTGAGTCGCGGACGTTTTAAGTCGGCAATTGTTTATTTATTACAAGCGCGAAATGTCTTGGATTCATTGTTTATCAGTTTGGAGTTGGTTTCTTCTCGTGCAAATGTTGCTATGATTTATTCCATGCTTGGTCGGGCGTATCTGAAATTGCACGATTTTGCGAAGGCGGAAAAATGGTCAAATAAAGCAGTAGAAGAAGTAGATTCCATTATCAAGAAAACCAACGAACTTGCAAATAAATCTCACAGAGATGCACGTGAACAATTCGAATATAAATTGCTTATGCCAGTTGACTGCGGAACGACATTGTTGCTAACCTTGGAAACTGCTGCAAGTTTGTACATTTCGACAAATCGCTTTGATAATGCAATTAAAACGCTTACAAGATTACACGAAGTCAGTAAAGAATGGCATCAGAAACAACAATCCAGCAATACCAAACGAACAGCTAAAGAGTTACGAAGTCGTTACAATTGGTGCGTAACAGCTATGACCACAATAGACGTTATTCGCGGAATAGAGGAATGTTGTTGTCATCTCGGTCGGTTTGATGAAGCAATTAAATGGGTAACTACTGAGGTAAATGAATATTATGAGTTGTGTTATTTTTTGTCCGCAAACGATAATAAAATCTCCACAACATTCCGCAGCATGGCGGATTTTTCAACCGCGGCATTGCTCGTATGCACCAAACAATTCGGTCAAGCAGACGCAATGATACAAAAAATCGCACAACGATTTGTAAAAAACAAAATCGAAGACAAAATTGAGTCTGCATTGGACAGAGTGGAGTTATTTGTTGCCTTGCGGCGTTGCATGTTAATGTCGGAAATTGAATTTTCGGAAGAGCGCAACAAACTGATCGAAGCACGAAAGCTTATGCTGCATCAACGCGGCAAGGCAATTGAATTGTTCAATGAAGTTCTTGGCAAATTAGAAGAGAAACGCAAAAAAGCAGAAAATTCACACAACGTAATACGTAAACAATGGGACTTGTTAATCAAATATACACGTACAGCATTGAATTGGAGTAACGGCAACACAAAAGATTGGGATGCGTTATTGACCAAAAGAGAAAAAATGACCAACCGTTTGTCGTTGCTGGAATCTGATGATAAAGAATTTGATTTGGAGTTGGTTTTGTCAAGGCAATACGACGGCAATATCGAATTTGACAAAGTAGCAGAATGGGAACCGGACAATATTGATGATGAAATTGCAAAACATGATCTTGATTTTGAAGGACCGTTTGATAATCCGGTTGCGCCTGAATACGACATTCTAAAAGAAGGCACAAGTGCAGAAAGACACGAAGCGATAGAATCATTCCGTAAAATAATGACTTCACAAGATATTAGAGAGGGAGTAGAGAGATTGCAAAATAAACATACAGTTGGGCGCAATGATCCTTGTCCGTGCGGCAGCGGAAAAAAATATAAAAAATGCTGTATGAACAAAGACACATAAACTGTTCATACTTGAATTTTCCTTTACCTCCGCCTGCTTACCTATCGGCAAGCAGGCTTTTATGTTATTGAGTTACACAAATTATTTAATTCGAGATTTTTTCATGTCAATTCATGGACAAAATGAGTTTTTAGAAGTTCCCTTAATTTAAGATCAGTGTATTGTTTTTGTGTTGCCGAAAGTTAAGGTGTGTTTGTTAAATGTTGTCTGTAGAACATGAACGGGAAATATGATGGAATCTTTACAATTGACGCAATGGTATCGCCAAGAAACGATCAGTGATCGTTTGCGTAGATGGTCTGAATCTGCACCGAAATGGGAAGCGGCTGATAATTGCAGCGCGATAGTCAAACGGTTTCTGCAACGTACAAATTCACTTGAGCGGCGTTTGGGAATGCCTCTTATTGTTGCGATGCTTGGCGGTACTGGAACGGGCAAGAGTTCTTTAATAAATGCGTTACTTGGCGAGCGGGTTGTTTTAGATGGTAAGACACGTCCTACAACTATAGAACCTGTTCTTATTGTTCATAGTTCAATTGAGCCTGCGAGTTGGCGGCATAGCGGAATTGATGAAGCGGGATTGAATAAATGTAACGATAATTGCGGCATTCTTGATTTGTCTGGAATCAAGATAGAGAGACGTGATAATCCTATGTTGGAGATGTTGGCGATTATTGATTGTCCTGATCCTGACACGACAGAGAATGCGGAGTTGCGGGAAAGTAATCTTGCGCGTTTACGTTCTGTTTTACCGATATGTGATCTGCTTATTGTTACGGCAACACAACAGAAATATCGCAGTCGTAGAGTATTGGACGAACTTTCTACGGCAGCTTCGGGAGCGCGTCTTATATTTGTGCAAACTCATGCGGACAATGACAGGGATATACGTGATGATTGGCGCAATGTCCTTGAAAGTGATTATGACACTGGTCGGATATTTTTTATTGATTCGGCGTCGGCGTTTAAGTTGCAGCAGGAAAACGGGCGTTTGCCGAAGGAGTTTGAAGAGTTTCGTCAACTTCTTACGGTTGGTTTGAATGAGGAAGCGGCGTTACGAATCAGGCGTGCGAATTATTTTAGTTTGGCGGAATCGGTAGTTTCTGATTGTTGTGATGAGATTGCGAATCAATGGAATGCGGTGAACAGGTTGCGGGAACGGATTTCGGAAGAGCGCCGTCGATTGGGGGAGCGTCTGGCGGAACGAATGCGAGAAGAGCTTATTCGGGACAGGCGTTTATGGGAGTCGCGTTTAGTTGGTAGGGTTGCGTCTCAATGGGGGTATAGTCCGTTTTCGTTGGTGTTACGAATTTATCAAGGGTTGGGTTGGTTTTTTTCAGGCGCGTTGCTTTTTCGTGCAAGGTCTCCTATTCAACTTGCAATTTGGGGAACGTACACTGGAATAAGGTCAATTAATAATTGGTCAAAAAAGCGTAAGTCAAAGAAGCCTGTTGGTAATATTGTTTGGAATCAATGGGATGAACATCGTTTACGGGAAGCGGCGTTGATTTTGGCGGGTTTTGCCAATGATGCGTGTGTACCGACGGAGCATTATGATCCGAATTATGTTAAGGCGGAAGCGCGTGAGGCGGGTAATGCTTATATTGTGGATATTTCGCGGGAGTTGGAGGGGATTTGTGACAGGTTGGCAAGAAAAAATAACAAATGGCATCGGCGTTTATTTTATGAAATTCTGCTGGCGGGAATGTTTTTATTTATATTGATGAGGCCAGCAAAAAATTTCTTTTATGATACGCTTGCCGATCCGCAAGTTAAAATGTTGGGAATGGATTTTTATTTTGTTTCATGCTTTTGGATGTTTGTGTGGTGTTCAATTTTGTTGGGTTTATTTATGTTTCGGATAAGGTCTGGTCTTGAGAAAGAAATCAAAGAGGCGTCGAACAGTTGGCAACGTCTTGACGCGCTGGAATTATTTTTTGCAACAATCGAAAATGAAACCAATCAAATTATAAATTATAAAAACGAACTCGACACAATACGCCAACGAATAACAACAATAAACCAGCAAGCTGATAAGTTAGACAAACGAATTGGTAGAAAAAAATTATAATGGCGTTGGTATTATGGTTTATATTCCTGTGATTATTGGGATGTTGTTATTGCTTTGTTTTTCTGCATTTTTTTCGATTAGCGAGGCGTCTTTTTTTTCGCTTAGCCGTTCTGATCGTCTTATACTTGCGGAGGGGCGCCGTGTTTCTCAACTTGCAGCAAAGCTGATTATCAAACCGGAGCGGTTATTGAATACAATACTATTGGGCAATTTGCTAGTGAATTTATTGATCTTTACAATTTCGTCATCGATTACTTTTCATCTTCAAAAAGCGGGGCGGTCTGATTTAGCGGTTTGTTTTGCGTTTGTTGTAGTTTATGGTGTGATTTTGTGTGGTGAGGTTTTGCCAAAGATATTAGGAGTGATAAAGCCGCGATTTTTTGCGGCGTTGTTGGCAATTCCGCTTTCAATAATTGTCCGTTTGATGCAACCATTAATACCTGTTTTGAGTTTAATTAATTTATTATCTCGGCGGATTTTTTTACCGAAATTTGAACCTGAAAAAAATATTCGTGTTAGTGATCTTGAGCTTGCGGTTGAGTTATCGAAGGAGGATCAGACATTGTTACGCAGTGAGCAGCGTGTGATTCAAAATATTGTTTTGTTGTCGGACATTCAAGCGGAGGAATTGATGTCGCCGCGATCTTTATTGCGATGTTTTTCGCCGGATATTACGTTTGAAGAAGTATTGGAATCGTTTCGAGGCAAGTTACCGCGAAGCGGATATTGTCTTTTGAGCGAATCGGATTCGGACGAGATTGCGGCGGCGGTTAATTTCAACGGTTTATTAACGCACACGGAACAAGAATGGCGTAAACAAGCGGAGCAAGTAATTTATGTTCCTTGGAAAGCAACTGCGGCGGTTGTATTTGATCAATTGCAGAATAGAGGTTGTAATGTTGCGGTTGTGATAAATGAGTTTGGCGAGACGATAGGTATTTTGACGCTTGATGAAATTATTGAAACGATATTTACACGCAAGCAAGGTCGAAGTCGCCGATTATTTGACAGGTTGGAGATTGAGAGGATAGGTGATGCGGAGTGGGCGGTCAATGAGTTGACGAGTTTGAGATCGATACGAAATCAATTTAATTTGTCGTTTAATGAATATTCAAGTGTAACGGTTGGCGGTTTATTGAGAGAGATACTTGAACGTTTCCCGCGAGCAGGTGATGTGTGTGTTATAGACAACTACGAATTAAGAGTAATCGAAATTACAGAAGATTACCATTTGGCAGCACATTTACGCCGACTAAATAACAACAAAAAAGAAAAAACTTAATGGAACTTCTTGTACACGAATTTTCAGGAATTAAATAATTTGTGCAAATTTATGGATAGGATAAATTTATTGTCTAAATTTGTCTATCCTGAAAATTTCGATAATTCCGTCAAAAACAGGTTTTTAGAAGTTGCCTTTGGAAAGTACAGCAACTAATCATAGGTAACTATTTCTTTTGAGTTGATATTGTAAACGGTTTAAAATTCCCCCCCCTAGTGTCTGTAGATTACTTGTGCTATACTTCGTAACCTTATTTATGTTGTTGGGAGTTGGAATTATTTTAAGCTGTTCACACTTATACCGCTCGTATGATAAATTGCGTGATTCAAGAACGTAAAAGTCTGCTTGCCAATAGGTAAGTAAACGGCGGTAAAGGAAAATTCAAGTTTGAACAGATTAAAAGTTCGGTAAAACTTGCGGGTTTTCTTATTTGGAATCCTGATTTAATTTTTTGCGTTGCCGAAACTCAAAATGTGTTCCGTAACAGCTGCCGAATTCTAAAAATTCGTTCAAAACAGTCGCTGGACAACTTGGATATGTTATAAACAGTCCTCACTTAAAATTTCATTTATCCTCGCCTGTTTACCTACCGGAAAACAGGCTTTTACGTTCTTGAGTTACACAATGTTTTATAACACGATCAGTAATATAATTTGCTCCAAATTTCGATTTTCATTTTTTGCAAAAAACAAAAAAATTACGACAAACTTGAAAACAACCCCCAAAACCGAAAACTCAAGTGCAATACATTTAACTTTGACCAAAACGATCATAAACATGATCCAAACCAAACTTTACCAAAAAAACAGATGATAAACAGCACCCAACAATCCGCCAATCCAAATAACCAAAATCAAACAAATAACCAAAATAACTCGCCAATCGATACAGAAATCGAAGAAATAAAAAAATTATTCCAAGCACGGCAAATCAACTCCGCTCTAACACGAATCGAAGAAGCTCAACGAAAATTTCCTGGTAACCTTGAAATAATTGCTTTGAAGTTGCGTATATTCCGCGCAACCGGAAATACACAACTCGCTCTCGATATAGCAAAATCTCTCGTCAAAGATTCCCCAAATGATCCAATTGCTATCGGCGAATATATGTTGTCAAACGTAGTCAACGGCGCCAACAAAGAAGCTATCGATACTCTCATCAAATATTGCGAAAGCTCAAACGATGAATTAAGTCCGTACATAGTAAACTCGGCGTTAGAACTCGCTTACTATCTGCTCTTGCAAGGCGCAGTTGGCACTGCAACCGGAATTGCTCAATGCCTCCGCCAAATTGAATCCATTAGCGATAGAGCCGATAACATAATCTACAGTGCAAGCTCCGCATCCGAAGTTCCGTTGCTCATCCGCGAATTCTCATTCGATCCAAATTACCCCGATAACTTCACCGCCAAAAAAGAATTTGAACACGCAACAACTTTGATCTCTCAAATGCGCTGGAACGAAGCCCTCAAATCACTGAAATCCATAACAAAATACGCCACCGAATGGGCAAATTTGTTACGCAATATCGCCGTCTTGCACTACTGGCTTCTTGAACCGGAAGCAGCTTGCGACACACTCAAAGCATACGCCGCTTGCCCCAATATCCAAGTTGAAGACGCCGCCGACATCGAAGCACTGAGACTCACCATTAACCCCGGATTGCTCGGCGACCCCACTTACATCCTATTCGCCGAATACAAAATTTCCGACGCTAATACCGCATTGGAAAAATTACTCTCTTCACCCTACATATACTCCCTCCCATTTGACCAACGCGTATTCGTACAACAAAGTCAAGTTCCGCCCAAAGGAATCTTCAAAATTTTAAATCGTCCATTGTTGTTGCCTGAAATTGAAATTACTGTCGACAACATTCCTTCACATGTTGCTATTTGTATGTTGTTCGGCAAAGAAACCGATAAAGATGCACGAATCGAAATAATCGACTTGCCGAAGTCCGAACAAAAAACGGTTGAAATATTACTCAAACAAATACTCGGCGACTTGCTCGTAACAAATTTATCCAAAACAGAAACAATAAAAAGCCACCCAAGATCATACGAATTAGCCATCCTGCGACTCCTGTTTACCCCAAACCGCCCCCTCTCTCCCGAACAACAAGAAAAATTAATCGAACAATATCTCACAACTACTTTCACTTCACAATGGCTAAAAACCACATTCGAATCTCTCGGAAATAATACCCCAATCAACGCAGCAAAAGAACCCGCTTACAAAATCCGATTACTCGGTTTGCTGTCGTTGCTTGAACATGACGTCCTTGATGTTTTCGACAAAATTGGGACAAACGTCGTAAATAAATTGCGTGCAATTTTAGAATACCCGTTGATCGACACGATACAAATTCAAGGCACAACAGACGAAGAACAGTTACAATTTCTAAGCGGCATTCCAGCATGGCGTTGGTACCGGCTCGACTTCAAAAATCTATCCGACCTTGCACTCGCCGAAGGTTTCCAACTCATGCACGTAATCAACGAATCACGTTGCTTGCCGAAACTCGCACAAGAGGTATTAAACCGCCCGTTAACTTCTGTTGATTTGAAAGTTCGCATGCTCGCCTACGATAGTTTAATAAAAATCAAACGCCAAAATAACGAACTCGAAGAAGCGCTAAAATTAATCGATAAAGCCAAAAATGAATCCGTCTTGGCAAACACAATCGACGCCGCTTGGTACATGCACGAAATCCCCATACGCTTACTCCTAAATCAACCAAAATATGTTGAAGATGCAATCAACTACGTCGTCAACCGCTACGGCAACAACGAAAAAATAATGAGAGAATTTTACTCTTTGTTAATGCAACTCGGAATAATTCGACCTGGCAACAAAGATACATTTGAAGAATCCGACCTTGCAGGCGAAGGGAAATTGCCGCCCAATGCATCCCAACAAAATAGTACCAAACTCTGGACGCCGGATAATATCAGCTCCGACAACTCCCAACCACAAGAACAAACAAAATCAAAACTCTGGACACCGGATTGAGTAATTAGAGCAAAGCGGTTATTCAATCACAAACCGCCTGCCTGTAAATTCCAAAACAACACAATTGTTCAGATGTTAGGAGAAATGAGCTTGGGAATAAAAACGAAGCAGGCGGTAATACTGCGATTATTGTTCGTACTATAAATTGCGTGAATCAAGAGTGTAAAAGCGGACGGTGGTTAAAGAAATTGAGAGAGCAAACAGTTTAAGGTGTGTTTTTATATAATTGACATGTTACGAAAAATATTTATTGTTGGAATTGTTTTTTTGTTTTTTTTGGCGATATGCCGTGTAGGTTGGGAAGTTGAAATTGCGGCAAAAACAGACAATGTTGATGCCGTAAACGATATTAATAACAACTTGTCCGCGAACAACAACAGCAATAATGATAACACCGCCAAAACGCCAAATCAAAAGATAACTTTTTTTGGACTTTTACATGCGGGCGGTATTATTGGTTATATTATTATTTTTCTTTCTTTTGTTGCAGTAGCGATAGTAATTGAATCTTTGTTTACGGTTCGCCGCAACTTGATCATGCCCAAAGAATTGACCGACGCCGTCCTGCAACAACTCACTCAAGGTCAATTAGGTACGGCAATGCAATCTTGCCAAGAAAATCCAAGCCTGCTTGCCAAAGTTTTGCTTGCGGGGATGAAGGGATTTGAATTCGGCTGGGATGCGGTGGAAAAAGACGCCGAAAACATAATAGAAGAAGAAGCCTCAAAACTCTACAGAAAAATCGAATACCTAAACGTTATCGGTAATATTGCCCCAATGCTCGGTTTACTTGGAACGGTTGTCGGTATGATTATCGCGTTCCAACACCTAGCGGAATCCGACGGCGCCGCCAAACCAACCGATTTAGCGGAAGGAATTTATCTTGCTCTAGTAACTACCGTGCAAGGTTTAATTGTTGCCTTGCCCGCACTCGGCTTGCATGCAATACTTGCCGGGCGTATTGCCTCTATAATATCAGAAACAACTCTAACCGCCGAACAAATATTAAATCCAATAAAACGAAGTTTCCTGAAAAAGAAATAAGCGTGAGATTGAGATGGTGTTGCGACAGTAATTTTTGCGGCACTTTCAAAGGAATCTTGTTTTCAAGAGAATTGCCGCCTTTTCGGAGGTGAAAAATTTATTATACTGTTAGTTGCTTTGCACCTATTGGAGTACGATTTTATTTTATTTTATTTCGGCAATTTTTTGTTTGCCGTATTATTTTAACCTTAATAAACTGTTCTCACTTTAAATTTCATTTACCTTCGCCTGCTTACCTAATTGGAAATCAGGCTTTTACGTTTTTGAGACACGCAATTTATATTTATAGTACGAACAGTATATTTCCAAATCAGTGAAAGTAATTAGTTATCCTAATCCGGTTTTGTTGTATAAGTGCAAGCCGATTACGGCGATCAATCAGCGGTTGCGGGATTTGGTGTCTGCAATGTTTCATACGATGTATGAGACTGGCGGAGTTGGTCTGGCGGCTAATCAGGTTGGTTATCCGATTCAATTATTTGTAATGAACGAAACCGGCAGTATCGAGAAACCTGAAAATGAATATGTCTTTATCAATCCGATAATTTTAAAACGGAAAGGTAATAAAATTGATCAGGAAGGTTGTTTGAGTTTTCCTGGGATTTATGCGGACGTGAATCGGGCAGAGTTAATTGAAATCGAATCAATTGCACTAGACGGTTCAATTCAACAATTCCAATGGAAAGATCGACAAGCACGTATTGCCCAACACGAATGTGATCATTTGAATGGAGTGAATTTTGTTGATCGTTTAAATGAATTATCGTTACATGAAATCCGCGGCGACCTAGACGATCTTCAAATAAATTATGAAGGCGACGTCCGGCTTGGTTTTGCTCCGAATGCAGAAGAAGTCAACAAAAGAATTGCCGAATTGGAAAAGCAATTTTGTGAGTAAGGCAAGTTACGGCGAGTTATAACGAACACAATTAGAATTCGGTAATTCAAAGGTTGGTGCAAGTTTTTTGATATGTAAACTTGCGGGCGTTATTGCCAATTAAAGTGTTGACAAATTCAATATCATGCTTATTTCATTTCGGACGATTACGATTACGGGTTTTTTAGCTTGGTTTTCTGCTTTTTTTGTGTTGATTTTTCCGGCGGTGGAGTTGCATTCGGCGGTGCAAGAGCTTTGGAAATATCCGCTTATTTATTCGCCTGAAGTTTTTGTTAATGCGCATTTGGCAGATCGGATAACACTTTTTGGTTTTGCGATTGGGTTTATTTTTTTTGGCAGTTTGTGTGATCGGGTTGGGCGTTACAATGCGATGATAATGAGTTTGACGTGTGCGCCTTTTTGTGCGACGATTTGTGGTTATTTTGCGGATGCGTGGCTTTTTCTTATCTTACATTTTCTGGTTGGGGTGTTTGTCAGCGGGGTGTTGGTTTCTAGTACAACTCTTATTTTTGAAGCGGTACCGTCAGCTCAACGTTGGCGGACGATTAATTTTGTTATAGTTGGCGGTGCTTTGGGTGCGATTTTACCGTTTTTATTTGAGTCGATTGGTTGGCGTTCTTTGTATCAAATTCAACTTTTACCGGTTTTTTTTGTACCGATATTTTGGCATTGGTCTGATGAGCCGTTACTCTGGAAATACGCGGTTCGTGATAAACAACGTACCAACATTGCCAACAAGAAATCCGCGCAAAAAAATTCTCCATCGAATAATTTCGGTAAATTGCCTGACAAAACATTGAGAGGCAAAATAGGTTTTCGTCAATTTTGTATTTCAATAATAAACAAACTTACGAACACATATTTTTTTTCGCTTAGCGATGTTTTATTGAATCGTCAACATCTTATATTACCGGCGTTGTTTTTAACGACATTTGGAATGTGCGGTTTGGCAATATCGTTGATGAGTTTTGGCGACGGCGTGCGGCAACGAGCGTATCAAAGTTATGATCTTGATGTACGGACTGCGTTGCGGGTTCAGAATAATGAGGTTGTTGTTGATGATATTGATGCGGCGTTGATGGCGTATATTATTGAGAAACCTCTTGTGCTTGATCTTATTAATCTTGACGAAAGCAGGATAGATTTGATGCCTCAAGTGTTGCGAAGTTATGGTTATTCAAGGGATGACATATCCGGTTGTGTTGCGGATGGTCTTTTTGAATTGGTGAAGCAGTTGCGCGGGGAGCGAATAACGAAAGAGTTAGTAACTGAACGTGCAGTGTTGCGGTGGAATTCAAAATACGGTAACGGACAATCTGAACTTGACATACCGGAGCCGATCAGAAACCGTATAAAATTGAAAGCCGGATTTTTTCTTACAGTAGGCGAAAGGACGTTGAATGAAATTCTTGCACAAAATCAGAAAGGCGATGGCAATAAAAAAAGAGACTTAGTAAGCGAACGCCGGAAAACAAGCGAGGACAAATGGAAAGAATGGTGCAATGAATTTTTATCATTGTGGGAAGGTTTATTATTTGTAACGGAAAATCGTTATGGAGAAGGCGAGTGGTGTGTTGAGCGATTGAAGTTATCTTTTTTGGCGGGTTGTTTGGTGTGCGGGTTGTTTGGTTTTATAGAATTTTTGTTTAATAAATTGCGGCACGGGTGGACGCAACGGCGTATATTTTGTGTGATGTTTGCGGTGTTGGCGATGATGGCGGTGACGGCAGTGATGTTGCGGCAAGTGAAGGTGCCGTTTATTTTGTTGGAGTTTTATGCGTTTATTTGCGGGTTAGTTGTTGTGCCGTTTGTTACGTGTTATATGACAACAATTCCCGCAATGTTTGCAGCGGCACATCGTGGAGCTGCAATTGGTTTTTGTTTTGGTTTACCGTTGTTTATAGTATTTCAGATAATTTATGTTATTCCTGTACCGTATATTTATTATTTAATTCCGATATGTTTTGTTGCAGGAGTTTTTGCAATAGGAATTCCGGCAAGAAAAAAACATTTCAAACAACAACCCGTAAAAATTGATGAACAAAATAGCATAGAGGATAGCGGCTAGAGAGTAGATGTTAGGTGTTAGAGGAATGAGTGTAAGTGGGAATAGCGGCGGTAAACGAAATTTAACGTGTGAACAAATTAAAAAAATTGTATTTATTCAGTGGAATGTTTTTTTATCGTGAAATGCTTAAAATTATTTTGAGTTAAATTCGCGGCAATGGACTGAAAACCCAACATCACTAGCGTAATGTATCGCCCTACGCTAGTGATTCAAGGCTTTCAGCCTTAGTTCAAAAAACAACACAAAAAAATTTCCACTGAAATATTACAAAAAATTTAAGAGGTTTGAAAATGTCTAATTGGATTACGATAACTTGGGAAAATGAACAATTACGTCTTTTGGCGGCGCGAATACAAAGCGGAGCGGTGATTTTTGAACATGCCGTGCAATTTACGTTATCAAAAAACGACGACGGATTATCTATCAAAGATCAATTGAGCCGGTTTCTGCAAAAAAATCGGATTGGCAAGGTTGATACGATTGTTTTGCTTAACCGTTCTGATGTTGAGGTCAGACCGATGGTATTTCCGCCTGTTCCGGTTGATGAGCTTTGTGATTTGGTACGGTTTCAGGCGACAAGGGAATTTAACGCTTATGATCAAAATTCTCCGCTTGACTTTTTTGTAACGAATAAATTTGATAATATTTCCCGCAGTGCGCTTTTCCCATCAGTATTCAGCGGGGCAAGTGCCAACAACAATAAAAATCACACGTCTGCAAACGGCAACACAAATTCTACGAGTTCAGGCGGTTCGCCGATTCATTTACTTGCTTCAACAATTCGGCGTGATTTATTTCAGAAGATAAGCAATTTTTGTGAGGAGTTGGGTTTGAATTTACGTCGAATTTTATTGCGTCCTTGTGAGTCGGCTTATTTGTGGAAATTTTCTGTTGAGTTTAATCCGATGCGTACGTTTTTACTTCTTGAGCTTGATGAAAATGAGACTTCTCAAACGGTATTGTATCAAGGCGAGCCTATATTTATTCGTTCACCGAAGATCAGTTCTCCGGTGGATGTTTCTAATCCAGATTTTGTTGTGGTATTAGCTGCGGAGTTACGCAGGACGATGATTGCGGTACGTAATGAGATTCAAGGAATTACGGTTGATGATGTGATAGTTTGCGGCAAGGACGCTCATTTTGCGAAGATGTCGCAATTACTTTCTGAAACTCTTGGAGTGCCGGTTAAAATGTTTGATGCTTGGACGGATCCGAAATTATCGGGTTCAAAGTTACGTGTTGCGGGCGGAGAGTTAATCAAGACGTCCGGCAAACTTCGCAATGATCTGGCAACAGGCAATATTTCAAATCCTGAACGTTATTCCGCGTTGATTGGTTCAATATTGCGAGCGGGGCGTAATACTCAATGCGATATTGATTTTTGCAATCCGAAACGGCGGCAGGAACGTATTGGGTATCGTGTTTTTGTCAATTTGGCGGTTGTAGTGGTGTTTTTGTTACTTGTTGGTTGGGTTGGTTATGAATTTTATATGAAAAACTTATTGACCGAAAATAACAAAGCAATCGCAAAACAACAAACTAAACTTGATAAAACCGCGAAATCAATTGCCCCGTTGCGAATGCAGCTGCAGGCGATTGAGAGTTGGCACGCGGACAAGATAGATTGGTTTGAACAACTCGGATGGCTTAACCGCAACGCTCCAGATCCGCGCGATATGATGTTGAAGACATTGACGTTGACGGCAACACAAGGCGGGTCGATGAATTTTACGTCATTGGTTCGCAATTCGTCGATTGTTTCGCCAATGGAGGAGAAATTCAGGTCGGACAATCATGACGTCAAAACAGGTGAAAAAAGTGAGATTCGTGATAATTCTCAATATCGTTATCAAGTTACGTTGTGGGTTTATTTGACGCAATCGGATTGGAATTTGGCACCGATTGAGGATGAACCGATTTTGGAACCGGTAATTAAGGATTTGCCCGGAACGGAAAAAAACGCCAATGATAAACCAAACTTGACCAATAGACCGAATTCGAGTTCGGTTGTTAATCTGCCTGAAATCACACGCACAACTCAACCTCAACCGGTATTGCCTCCAACACCAATGACTTTACCAACAACCCCGCCAACAAATTTCCCCCCCAATCCGCCAACTCCCGAATTCACTCCCGAACCAATACCAACACAACCATACCAACACGATGACGACCAATTACCGCCGCCACAACCAAACGCCGAAATAAACGAAAACTACAACGAAAACACAGACGAATACGATGAATACGAAGATATGTAAAAAACCGATTATTTCAGTGGAATTTTTTGAACACGCGAATATCGGTAAACAACCTCATATTCAACCTATTTTTCTTACGAACTTATGTTACGCACTGTAAGTAAAAAAGTTGGTAAAACAACATCCCGTAGAATTGGAAATTTTTCCACGTTCCTTTATGGGTATTGCATAACAACCCACCGCAACGCGGCGGGTTAAAACCCGCTTCTAAATTTCGCTCTGAAAGGGCAATACCAATCCGTTTTGCACTATCCTTTCAGGATGAAATACATTGTCAATTTTGTACTTGCGACTTAATAGTTACAATAAAATTTGACGAATATATTTCAGTTTTTAAGCTGTTCACACTTTAAATAACATGATGTTTCTGTGAATTTACTGTTGCCTTTCTGCGGTTTATTTTTCTTGATTATTGATATTATTCAATATTTCGTTTATTAGGATTTTTTCGTTTTCAATTTCGGCAAACCATTTATTTGCGCCGTTTAGTAATTGTAATTTATCAAGGATTTGCAATGCTTCGGCGTAACGTTCGGTGTGGCGGTATAAGGTTGCTTGCAACAGTAATGTTTCTACATCGGTTGGGTTGTATTTCAATCGTGGTATTATGAACATTTCTACTTCGTACCAATTGCCGCGTAGATAGTGGATTAGTACTTCTTTGAATTTTTCTTCTTGCATACCGGATGAAATTAAATCAAATTGCCTTAAACGAAAATGCGAAAAACTACCAAGAATAAACCAAATGACAATTACACAAAAACAAATTATATTGCGTTGTGCCGGTGTTATCTGAGCTGTCCAATAAAAATTTACTACTAGAAATAAATCAAGAATAAAGGCAAAAACCAACGCTATCACCAAAAACGATGGATAACCATACTTCACAATCCCACGATAACCAGGCCAAAAAAACATCCGATTCACCAATCCAAAATTACTAAACACTCTTGAGAAATTAACGCCCTTGAGTCATAAAAAAATTCCGCAAATATTCAGTCGGCAACTTACGCCGCAAAAAATTACGGCAGACAGAAACGCAACATAACGCAGTTACCGCCTAAAATGGTTATGTTTTTAACCACCCATAATCCCTCCGATGAATGGTAATTTAATGATTCCTTTCCTTTGGAAGGGTTAGGGGCGGTTTATTAATACGACTGAATAGTTACCATTTTTCTACCGCGTAATACAATTTTTAACGGAAAATAAAACGAGCAGGATTTGGCAATATGTTTTGTGATATTATTATCTGAAAACTCTTGTGCTTTCTTCTTTTGTTATTGGTTTTTCTAGATCGTCTGAAATGATTTGTACGGTGATTCTGTGATCGCCGTCGGCTTCGCATCTGGCGGCGATTTTGTACACTTGTTCGCCTTTTGCGTCGAGTTGTGCTAGCGGTTCAAATTGTACAATTCCATTTTTTGACTGATGTCTTACAGGACCGTCTGCATTGACAAAAGACATCCCATTTGACAACTGCGCATTAACACGAACATTTCCTGCGTTCTTTGTTCCCTTGTTTGCAACCTTTATTTCATAAACGGCATTCTTGCCCAATTCAACCAAATTTGCATCTCCGGCTATTTCAAAAGAGATAGCAGAAATACCATCGATAACTATTGCGTGGGTTGTTTCTGCTTTTAAATTATTTTTACCGTTGCCTGCGAATTTTAGCGAATAATTACCGATTTTTGCCGGCATGAGTACAAGATCAATTTCACCTGATTTTTCTGCGGGCAACTCCTGTAAAGCCCAATGAACGGTATGAGTTGACGATTCGTAAACGCCGCTTTGATTTGTACTGACAAATTGCATTGACACGGGAAGAGTCATTTTGAGTTCTACATCGTTTGCTGATGCAGTTCCGGTATTTGAGATTATTAATTTGAAATCAGATTTCCGTTCTAAAAATCGTTGTTTTGCGCCAACAATTTTTAAGTCCAATATTGGCGCCAACGCATTTATAATAGTTTTTTCTTCTACTTTGAGGTTACCATTTGCTTTGACAACCAGCCTGTTTTGCAACGTTCCTGCGCCGACGCATATCAAAGGTAACGTCAACTTTTTTGCTTCTTTGGGTTTTAATGTGTCAATATTTCTATTGACAATATCTTTACCATCTTTGTGATAAAGACCATCAGGAATATGTTCTTCAACAATAATTCCGGTAGTAGTTGCGGTGCCTGGGTTGGAAATAGTTATTTCAATATTTGCGGTTTCGCCTAATCGTATTTCTTGTGGTGCTTTGACATCAACATGTATTTTTGGTCGTGTAACCATTGTTCTTGACGAAGCCTCTGCAAAATAATTTACCACCGCAACACTGCCGATTTCACCTTCCCTGATTGGAATTACACGCATCTCAACAATTACTTGCTCACTACCGTCAAGATTACCAAGTCCCCAAAGTAATTCGCCATCGGGAGTAGTAGTTGCTTTGGGAGTAGTTGAGAGCAAGCGTGTTCCTAGCGGGACGCGGTCTTTGATCGTTACATTTTTTGCAGTTGAGCGACCGATATTGCGGACAACTGTTTTAATTGTCGTCGGTTGATCAATAACAATTTCGGACGGCAACACTTTCTCCAATGTGATATGAGGTGTTTGCACTCCTTCTAATGCAACTGGACCTGGAGTTCCTGTCCCTTCCTTTGTTCCCATGTCAACCCGTGTTGTGTTAGGAATGTCAATAACAGATTTTTGCGGTACGATTGTGTTGGGCAAAATTTCAGATTTAGAGTCGGCAATCGGCTCAGCCGTTGGTGTAATTTCTTTTGACGAGGATATTGACGGCGGAATTGTTATGTTGTCTGGGGCAACTGTACTGGGAAAAGAAGCTGGAAACGGAGTTATTTCGTTGCCAAATGGATCCGCAGTACCAAGAGAAGTCGGTTGAGCGGAGTTGGGCTGAGTTGAATTTGGTTTCAATGGATGAGGTTCAATTACTGTACCTACAGGTACAGAGCCAGACATTGATGCTCCGTAATCCGCATTAGGATTTCCGGCAACCGCATCAGGATAAATGCCTGATTCAGGTGGTTGTGGTATTATTTGAGATGTGTCTTGATTGACATTATTACCCAAGGAATCATTCTTCGGAATTGTTCCTGAAGCGGTAATAATTGTACCGGACGCGGGAACTGTAACCGACGGCGGCAATTTGTTTTTGCTTGTTTTTGTACTGTTTGTACTTGAGGCAGTACGAAGCGGATTAACCCGAACCGGTTGTATTTGATTTTGACCAGATACAACTGATTCATTAAGCGTAAAAAAGAAAAGGGCAAGCCCTACACCAAACACTACAATTTTCATGGCTTTAATAATATTAATTAATTTACGTCTGAATTAAATATTGTCAAAATTAATTTCCGTAACAAAACTCTGAACAATAACGCATTGATCAGAACCAACTATACTGCTTGTACTATAAATTGCGAGACTCAAGAGCGCAAAAAACCGGTAAGCAGGGCGAAGGTAAACGAAATTTAAAGTGTGAACAGTTTATAATCTGAAATTTTGCTGCCGATAAAAACAAAAAATTACAACTCATGCGCGTAGAATAACAATTTTCAAATTCCACGTAAAGAGCAATTTTTCAAAATTACAATTGAGAGTTTCCAAGAATATGATTTGGGCATATCTAATAATTTATTTTTATCACAAAGAACACAGAGAAAGAAAATATATTTGTAACTATTCAGTCGTGTGTTTTATTATCTGCAACTATTTTGTTACCGATAAGAAATATACGACTGAATAGATACAAATATACTTCTTTTTCGTTACAAAAAAGTTTTTAAACTGTTCACATTTTAAATTTCCTTTGCCGCCGATAGCGCGGCTGGAAATGAACTGATTAAATCAAAACATAAAATCCACTGAAATATTATATTTACTTTATTTTTTTTCTCCGATATATTAGCGCAACAATAATAACAAGAAATAACAATATAAATAATAACAAGAAATACATCATTGTTTGTTGTGTTGTTGGTTGTGCCGATGTGTTGGGTGAAAGTTGTGATGCGGTTGTTGGGGCGGGCAAGTCTTCTGCGTCGTCGTTTGTTTTTTCAGCTTCAACAACAGCATCGGTTAGTTCTTTTTTGTATTTTTCCAGCGCAACAGATTTCATTTTTTTGCGGGTTTGTTTGGACAATTCGGAATTGAACATTGCGAGTCGGCGGTAAACGAATTCATTGCGGTCAAAGCCTTCAATCTCTGAATACTTGACCAATATCTTTTCCAACTCTTCAGCCGAAAGCGAATATAATTGCAAAAA
>JAITDV010000077.1 GCA_031282385.1 Planctomycetaceae bacterium
CTTCAATAAATCTTGTCCCAAGAACTTTCGCCGCCTTCCAACGTTCAAATTTATCCGCCGACGTCGTCAACCGCTTAAAATTATCCGCATCAGAAAGCAAAGAAAAATCCTCACCCTGAGCTTCAGGGCGGATAATTTTTGAAATAAATTGTCGATTCGGTGTTGTATTAGATTGTTGCCTTAATCGTTCATCTTCTATACGTTTTTTTTCGTAGTGAACTTTTAATTCTCCAAGTTTGATTTTATTTGTTTCGAATAAAATTTGATTATGATCTTCCCATTTTTTTGACGAAGAAGCAGGATAATTTATTCTAATTTCATTTGTTAATTTTTTAATCAGAGTTTCAAGTCTTATGAAAAAAGTAAAAAAAGATTCTGACGGTTGCTCTAATGAAAGGATCGTATTCGCGACAAGTATGTTTGCAAAAAAAATAAACATATATTTTTCCTGTAAATTTGAACATGTTTCAGAAATATCGAGAGGAATTTGGTGTTTTAAGTCTGGTAAAAAATGAATCAGCAATAACACTTTTACATATATTTTATTTGTAAAATCAAATATAAATACATCATGCAAATTATCAGGTTTGTTTTTATTCCAAAATGTTTTCCAGAGTAAAATTTCATCTGGAATTAATACATAATCGCGTAACTCAATAATATTGTCAATTCGTTTTTTTTCTGTACTGCTAATATTTGATGAGGTTTTTATTTTTTGCAAAAATAGTAATACGTTTTCCGATTTAATTTGACACTCAACTACTTCAAACAACGACGCTTTAAACGAAGCTGAGAGATAAAATTGATTAGCATATTTTTCTTGCAGTAAAGTCCACAATTCGCTGAATTTATTGTGGTCAAATTTTGAAGACAATTTTCCGTAACAGTACAACATTTTAGAAATAATTTGACAATAGCGTTTTTGATCAGAAACCGTTTCAACATCTTCGTTATGATCAGGAAATGAACCTTCTAAGAAACCAACTTTATTCAAAATTGTTAAGACGCTATCAAGCATAAAAATTGAAATTTCATCTTTTCCGGCAGAAGATATTTTTATTTGAGCAAAGCGTACTATTTTATACGAAACATCAAAAAATTGTTCCGATTCTACGTCAGTCAGTTTTGGGCATAATAACATATTCTCAATTTGTTTTTTCGTCTTATCCCATGCTTCCTCAGTAATATTTTCGTATGCAGAAGGATATATATGAGGTGACGGTAACTCCGCACCAATATATTCATTGCTCATCATAAAAATGAGAATAAAAAATACTGCACATTCAAATAATCTTTTCTTAATCCCAATATGAATAATCGGTATTTTTAATTCTTGTGTACTATAAAGCATAAAAAAACTCATTTGCATTAAAAGGTAATAAAAAAGTACAAACACATTTCAGCAACCTTATTGAACTAGTCCGTCAACAAACAGAAAAATATTAAAAACTCTCTTCGCTTCATCTGAATGTTAAGAATTTTCGTAATTTTTAGTTTTACTTTAAATTATTTTTTTTCTTGATTGACAGTGATAATTAGTTTAAACAATTGTTATATGTTTTTTTGTACGTTGTTCGTTTAAAGACTGGATTTTTGTAAATTTCATTTATTACCAAAATGGATTTCTATAATCAGCTGCCCAATCTTTTGACTTATCAATAGTTTGTTTATTGTGGATATTTTCTAACCTACAACGAAATTCTTGATCACCTCGAGTATATTTATTATATCCGGGAATATTATTCGATAGATCAAATGAGTCATAATCATTAATAAATGTTATGGGGAAATAAGATTTCTCTGGAGTAACTTCGCGAGTATCAGTAACCATGTCCCCATCGCTATCAACACCGGTGTGGGTATATGTAAATTTATGATATAGCTCATGAGATATTGTTCCTGCAACTGCATCAATATATTCATCACTCCCAGTGACTGTAACAGTTATTGCGGGATAACCAGACCGACTTTTTCTTGTTAACTGTGTTGCAGAACGTTTTTGCAAACATGTTACACCAAGATATAGTTGTCCGCTAGAATACATTCCATTTAATTTCTTGTTAGTAAAGTTAAAATTACCCATTCCTTCAATGACCCCGCCATCTTTCCAGAACACGAACCAACAAGGTGGTTTATCATTGGTCGGTACAGTTCCATCAACATTGACATCTGGCGGGAAAAAAACCTTTATCAATTTACTTCCGGTGAATGTACAATTGTTATTATCACCGTCTTTGCATGTTACTTTAACGTATCACCGAACCAACTATTACTTGCACGGGCAAGGTCTGTATATGGAATTTTTATATCAGTACCGCTTTTCTTGTTGCTGCTGATATTCCATGCGTTGAAAATTCCATCCGGCATTTCCCACGCCCAATTTTGGCAATCATCTGATGCAACAGCTTTATAAGCAATATCGTCCCCCACACAGACTTTCCAATCTTTTCCTGTTGCATTATCTTTGAAATACTCAATAAAAAGTTCACGAACACGAATACTCAATGTGTCTGATGTTGCAGTTACGCCTTTATATGTAACTGTTACATAAATTGGAGTATCAAAGTAATGGCTGACTGCTGTCGAGGAACTGCTAACACTACCCGCGTAAATCCAATCTACAGAGGTTGAAGCTGATTTTGAATATTTATCCTTACTCCAATTTGTTCCGTCAGCTTTTTTGAAATAAAACTTATATGCGGCATTTTCACTGAAAGATGACCAGTTAGGAATTGTCGCTGTGAGTGTCAACCAGCGTCCCTCCATACACTCCGTCAAAGGCACCGCTCCGATTGCACCGCCTGCATCTTCGGGTGTTACTTTTGCGGACAAAATCCTGATCTTAATTGAGTGAGTTGCTTCGGATGTTTGTAAGTAACCGTCATAATTGGCATCAAGTCCAGCCTTGAACGTATATTCGTGATTCCCCAAAGGTGATAATGTAACTTCAATCGGTTGATTTGAATAAGTGCCGCTTGATTTATTTGTCCTATCTCCAGTGAGCGTCCAACAAGCACGACTGAAAACTTCCGGCGTGTTGGGATAAAATATCGCGCCAAGTTTAATGTTTACACCGGCACCCCAATCAGATGAAAAATAAACTTACAACAAGCGGCAACGCACGTATGAAATCTTTCGACCATTTATCCATGCTTTTCCCGTAGGGAAATCATATCAATAGAAAATGTAACTGAAATGTTACGATTATTCTTTAATGTTGTTTGCTTCTTTTGCGGCTTTTTCTATTTCTGGTGCGAGTGGTTCACCGTTTCCGATTTTTTGCAGTAGTTCAACTAATTTTTTTTGTTCTTCTTCGCCTTCCATTGCGTATAAAATCTCGCGTTTTTTTTGCGCGTTCATATCACGAATCATTGTCAAAACCCTGTTCCAATCTCCGAAATCTCTGATAATCCCAAGCAGAATATTTTTTGCGACGTCCGGGTCTGCTTTTTCAATAATTTCACGTTGTTCGTCTAGTCCGGCGTTTTTGGTTGAAGCCAGATAATCGTCGATATGTTTTTGAAACACTTTCTCACGTTTGTCGATCAACGCCAGTTTGTGGTCAATTTCTTCCATATCTTTTGTGAGTAGTTGGCTTAAGTTTTCGTTGCTTGAACTGTTGTCCCGCAATTCATTTTCCTGTAGCCATTTTGCCCGCCGTTCCAAAATCTCCTCGTAAGTCATCGTTCCAATTCGGTCTTCTATTCCCCGTTGCAACGCCGCTAGATCGTGTCCTTGTGCAATTGCGATCATTTTAATTCTTTTTGATTTGTCAATATTCCAACTATAACTAAGACAAGTCCAAAGTAAAATCATTGCCATAAATGTACTTGCGCTGCCGTATAACAATGTTGTACCGATAATTTTGAGTATTTTATCTAACATTTTGATTCTCCTTATTTAATTTATGTTACGATTATTTATTGCTCGAGTAGTTGCGACTTCGTCCATAATTATTGTTTCTTTTTTTGTTTCGTTAAGTTGGTATTCTTTTTGTTTTTTCTCTTTGAGTTTTTCAATAGTTTTCAGCTCAATATGTGCTTCCGTAACAGCATTTATCCGCCGTTCAATTTCTTCGTCAATTTGTTTAAGGTCGTGTTTTACCACATTGAGTTGCGAATTGAGATAAGCGTTACGCCGCTGCAATCCCAACATATATTCTACGTCAAGAATACCAGACTCCTTCAACTTTTGACGGTTTGTTTCAATATTACGTTCCAGTTCCGCGTTAATTCTATTCTCTGCATCCTCAACAATTTTTCGTGCCTCATAAGCCTTCGCAAGTTCGCTTTGACACTCTTTCAAAATATTGTCCCGAACTGTAATCACAGACTCAAGACGAAACTTAAAAGCCATCTTTTTACTCCAATTCCCCAACCTTTTTCCTAAACAATTTAATCCCGCGGCTGAATAGTTATATGAATAATTCTTTGATTTTATTTATAGTGTCGTCGAGTTGTGATCGTTCGCTGACTGATTGTTGTAGGAAGTTATCGATTTTTGGTTTCATAGTTATTGCGTTGTCGATTTCGGCATTGCTTCCTCGTCTGTATGCACCGATTGCAATTGCGTCTTCGTTGTCTGTGTAAATACTTATTGTTTTTCGCATTTTTTTTGCGGCTTGTAAATGTTGTTCATCGCAAATATCCGGCATGAGTCTTGATATACTTTCTATTGGATCAATTGCCGGATAATGTCCGCGAGTACTTAATTTACGCGATAACCAAATATGCCCGTCTAAAAGTCCACGAACGGTATCGCCAATCGGATCATTTTGATCATCACCTTCAACCAACACTGTGAAAAAAGCTGTAATCGTTCCATGTTGCGATCTGCCTGCCCGCTCTACTAACTTGGGCAACATTGCATAAACCGACGGCGGATAACCTTTAGTTGTTGGAGGCTCGCCTGCCGCAAGTCCGATTTCTCTTTGAGCCATCGCAAACCGCGTCAACGAATCCATCATTACAAGTACATTCTTGCCCCGATCACGAAAATATTCCGCGATTGCCATTGCCGTCATCGGCGCGCGAACACGCATAAGCGCAGGCTCATTCGACGTCGCCACAACCACAACACTTTTTCGCAACCCGTCCGCACCAAGATCACGCTCAATAAAATCATTCAACTCCCGCCCGCGCTCGCCGATCAATCCTATCACAATAACATCTGCATCCGTGTATCTTGCAATCATCCCAAGCGTAACACTTTTGCCAACTCCCGAACCGGCAAAAATCCCAAGACGTTGACCGCGTCCGCAAGTAAAAATTCCGTCAATTGCGCGAATACCTGTTGTTAGAATTTCATTTATCCGCGGACGGCTGCTGGCTTGAGGCGGATGGTTGTCAAATAAAATACGATCTTCAAGCATAGGCAACGGCAATCCATCAACCGGTAAACCTTCCGCATTCAAAATACGCCCAAGTAAATTCTCTCCAACTCTGATCCAAGGCAATGTTTTAGTAAGACGAATTCTATTACCTCGCCGTACGCCGATTATGTCGTTGTATGGATAAAGAAGCGTAAGGTTATCACGAAACCCTATAATCTCAGCCATCAGAACTTCTGCACCAGTACGCTCAATCTCCGCAACCGCACCTATCGGCGCCGGAAATCCTGCCGCCGCTATCGTCATCCCATGCGTCTGCACAACCGTACCAACAAGATGCGTCGGCATAATACTACTAATATGTTTCCCGATATTGTTCATCTTACGCTAAACGTACTTTAAACTGTTCACACTTGAATTTTCCTTTACCTTCGCCTGCTTACTTATCGGAAAGCAGGTTTTTACGCTTTTGAGTCACACAATTTATGGTACGAACAGTATAGAATTTGAGGAAACAACGTTTCCGTTTACTTCATTCCTATCACTTAACACACTGAACCCATTTCCCCTAAACCATAAACAATTGGATTGTATGAATCCTGCTATTAGACCTTTTCGCTAACCTGTAGGAGACCACCCCTGCTCCTCCGAAGGAGGGGAATAATTCGCCTCCCTCGGAGGCGTATTCTTCTTCCCCTCCTTCGGAAGGGTTAGGGGTGGTCTCGGAGGAGTTAAAGGCGGTTTTTCGTTGTAGGTTTTTTGTTGCGTTGATGTATTTTTAGGTTAGAGAAAAGGTC
>JAITDV010000612.1 GCA_031282385.1 Planctomycetaceae bacterium
GTATTTTTAGGTTAGAGAAAAGGTCTATTACAAAGTGTGAACAGTTTAGATTGAATCAATCTAAAACGGCGGATAATTATACAAACTAAACAACAAATTACCAGAAACTATAAAGAACCTCGATTTGTAGAACCATAATAAATTATTGTGCGATTAGCTTTTTGTATTACGGAGTTGAAAGTTGGCGGTGCGGAGCGGGTGATGTGTGAGCTTGTGGTTCGTCTTTTTGAGCGTGGGCATTCTGTAACGGTTTATTCTCTTCAACCGCGACCGGTTGGCGTTTCTTGTGTTCCGCAACTTGAATCAGTCGGTATTCCAACTAAATTTCTTGACATGGACGGCATGTTTTCAATTTTTAGCGGTTTTAACAAGTTGCGAAAATTATTGAGAGCTCAATCGCCGGATATTTTTGTTTCGTTTATGTTTCATGCGAATTTTTTAGGACGTTTTGCCGCTTATTGTGCGGGAGTGAAACATGCCGTGTCTTGTATTCGGGTTGCGGAGCGGTCGGCAAAATGGCATTTATTTTTGGATCGGTGGACGAATAGATTAGTTGAGAAATATATTTGCGTGAGTGATTCTGTTGCGGAATTTTCAAGAGATATTGTAGGTTTACCTGCGCAGAAAATTTCAGTTATTCGCAACGGCATAATCATTCCGCCGAAAATCCCAAACGAAACCGGTAACAAAATAATTTTTGTTGGTCGGATCGATTATCAAAAAGGAATTGATTGGCTTATTCAGACACTTCCGATGTGGTTGTCGAAACTTGAGGGTTGGGAGTTGGTGATTGTCGGCGACGGCGTTTGGCGGAACAAGTTGGAAGAGCAAATAGATGAATCGTTAAGAAGTCGGGTAAAAATAATTGGTTGGCGGCTGGATGCAAATGAATTGATTGCAGAGTCAAAAATTCTTTTGCTGACATCCAGATGGGAAGGGATGCCAAATGTGATTTTGCAGGCAATGAGCAACGCCAAACCTGTTGTAGCAACTAATGTTGAAGGAGTTGCTGAATTGCTGGGAAATTTAGCAGAACAACAAACATGTCAATTCGGCAACACCGAACAATTTGCACAAAAAATCCTGAACATTGCAAATAATCCCGAACTTGCCCAAACACTTGGTCTGGAAAACAGAACAAGAATAATATCTGACTTCTCCATCGATAACATGGTACAACAATACGAGCAACTTTTATTAGAAATAAATTCGTGATATAATCTCAAAACATTTTTTGACCGAAATCTCCATTAACCAAAATCAATTACTGTTCGTACCATAAATTGCGTGCCTCAATTTATACTACGAACAGTATCACCCTTGAATTTTCTGTCTTTAAGTTATTATGTTTGTCATTTTCATAAAGTCCTTTTTGTAACTGACGTCCCTTTGTCTGTTGCAAAAAATGAAAACCCTATAAAAATTCAACAGTTTAAATAATTCCCAATAACCCTAATAAAATTTATGACCCAACAACTCAAACTCCAACAAAAAGCTAAAGAACTTCTTACCAACAAAACAGTGAATGTAATAATTGGTTACGGTGCGCCGATAAATCAACCCGGTTTGATTTTAGTAACAGATTCGGCAGATGTTGATCAATTGATTTGGAACGACCGATGTGTGCAGAATCTTGCGGTGTATTTACAGCGAAAGGAAGTGCGGGCATTGGGCAAAGCTGCAATAGTTGTCAAAGGCTGCGATGCAAAGTCGCTTGTGGTTCTGGAAATAGAGAATCAACTTGATCGTAATTCAACGTTTGTGATTGGTATGGAATGTTGCGGCGTGCGGGTTGGTTCGATTGCAGCGTCAAAAGATACGCCGCCGACTATAACATTCGCCCCAAAATGCTTAACGTGCGAAGTCAATAAACCGCTCCATTGCGACTTCGTCATAGAACGCGACGAACCCGCAACCATGCAACCCGATTCGGCAAAACGTTACGAACGATTGAACAAATTGATGTCGATGAGTGTTGAAGAACGTTTGGAATATTGGAAGTCGGAATTATCGCGTTGTATCAAGTGTTATGCTTGCCGTCAAAGTTGTCCGTTATGTTATTGTGAAGTTTGCGTAGTTGACAAGAACCGACCAATACGAATAGATACTTCCGCAACATTACAAGGTAATTTCGCATGGAATATCTTGCGGGCATTTCATCTTGCGGGACGATGTGTTGGTTGTTCGGCGTGTAGTGAAGCATGTCCTGCGGGAATCGATCTTGACTTGTTAAATCTGTCGTTGGCAAAAGCAGCAGAAGAAAATTTCAATCACAAAGCCGGATTAGACCGCTCCGCAAATCCGCTAATAGGAACTTTCTCGCCGGAAGATCATGAAGAATTTATAAGATAACTGCTATCTATTCAGCCGCGTACGTTTTTTATCGTAAACAGTTTATAAAGTAAACAACCCTCATTTATCAAATTCACATTAGGCAACTTCTAAAAACCTATTTTTTACAGAATTATCAAAATTTTCAGAATAGACAAATTTAGACAATAAATTTATTTTATCCACAAATTGACACAAATTTGCACAAATTATTTAATTCGTGATTTTTCGTACAAATTCGTGGACACAATGAGTTTTACACTGTTCCCTTAAATTTCATTTACCGCCGCCAGCTTACCTATCGGAAGCAGGCTTTTACGCTCTTGAGTCATGCGATTTATATTACGAACAGTATAGAAGTTTCCATTAGTAACAAGCAGAACACCTCCACGCGTACCTTCATGCCATTATTTTTTGTTCAAATTTTGTAACAATAATTCTTATCAAATTTATTATCCAAAAAATAAACAGCTACAATTACAATTACATATTACTCTAAAAATGTCCCAGCCAACTTTTTTTGGTTCTGAACCTGTTGCGTCTGAATCACAATCATCTGCAACATCTGACAATTTGCCGGTTTGGGAGTTAGATGATTTGGCGAATCGATTAGTTGCGCGTGTGGTATTTCCAAGCGGATATAATGCGGCACTTGATTATTTTGTCCCGCCTGAACTCGAAAATATAATTGAATCCGGAATGCGCGTAATGGTACCGCTTGGACGCGGAAATAGGTTGACGGCGGCGTACTGTATTGACATACAAATTTTCAGTGAAATGCCGCCGCACTTGAAAAACAAGTCTCTCAAATCCATACAATCAATAATCGATAATCGGCGCTTACTAGATGACAACATGATTCGGCTCACTCATTGGATTGCAGACGAATACATTTGTCCAATCGGTCAAGTCCTCGAAGCAATGTTACCCGCCGGCGTTCGTTCTAATGCCGGTACCCGCTTGACAACTGTTTTATACGCTGCCGAAAACGTAGACAAATTGATAAATTATTTGCAGCAAAAATCTCTTGCTCCAAAAAATACAACACAACGAATTTCTGTACAAAAATTGTCCGCACAGCCAATTTCTTCCAACAAAACAACACCAAACAATGACTCTGAACCCGTCTTGACAATTAAACAACTTCACATCCTCGAAACGTTACGAAACAGCGATCAACCATTGACGTCACCTGAACTGCAATTTGCTGCTAAATGTTCATCCGCGCCGATTGACACATTGAAACGTCTCGGCTTAATACGCATGAAAACAATCCGCCGTGAAAAATTTGAACCCGAATCACAACCAACGACAATCCAAACAATCGAACCTTACAAGTTAAGCTCGGATCAAATCAACGCACTTGCCCAAATCAAAAAAGCAATAGAACAACATCAACATAAAATTTTTCTACTGCACGGCGTAACAGGCAGCGGTAAAACTGAAGTTTACATTCAGGCAATTCAAGAAGCAGTATTGTACCGGCGTCAAGCAATTATCTTAGTACCGGAGATAAGCCTGACGCCGCAAACAGTTGGCAGATTTAAAAGCCGATTTCGTGATGTTGCGGTGTTGCATTCGCACTTGACGGATTCAGAAAGACATCATCAATGGTCAATAATCGCAAGCGGTAAAATTCAAGTTGTTGTCGGTACACGAAGCGCGATTTTTGCGCCGTTACCGCAACTTGGTTTGATTGTAATTGATGAAGAACATGAAAGCTCGTTTAAACAAGGAACTGCGCCGCGTTATCATGCCCGTGAAGTTGCGGGCAAACGTGCCGAATTTGAAAATATTCCTTTGATTCTCGGCTCGGCAACACCATCAATGGAATCATGGCACGCAGTAACAACTTCACAACTGTCAGCGCAATTTGCCCGTGAACAAGATAAGTTGCAGGACAACAATCCAATTATTGTAACGAATAATCAATCACACAACTCACCAAATCAAATTACAGATAATAAATCAGATGAAACGTCATCGTCATCGTTTTCGTATGAGCTTATTTCCATGCCCGCGCGGGTGAAGGGATTAAAATTGCCGCGAGTTGAGATTGTTGATCTGCGTGAAGAAGTCAGAACAAAATCCACTCACGGTGCAATTCACAGACAATTACACGGAGCTATTGACGAAACAATAAAAGATAACGGACAAGTGATATTGTTGTTAAACCGCCGCGGATTCTCAACGCATATCCAATGTCCAGCGTGCGGCGAAGTTGTTAAATGCGAAAATTGCGATGTTTCGCTCACACATCATCGAACAGAAGAAATCGCGTTGTGTCATTATTGCGATTTTCAAATTCCCGCGCCGACTTATTGCAAGAAATGCGGTTTCGTCGGTATCAATTATCAAGGATTCGGCACGCAAAAATTAGAACTTGAGATTAAGAATCGATTTCCTGGAGTATCGGTTTTGCGAATGGATACCGACACAATGCGCGGACACGGCACACATGAAAATGCACTATCACAATTCCGCGAAGGAAAAGTACAAATTTTACTCGGTACACAAATGATCGCAAAAGGACTGGATTTCCCAAATGTAACGCTTGTCGGCGTAATCAACGCAGATACGGCATTGCATTTGCCGGATTTCAGAGCGGCAGAACGAACTTTTCATTTGATTACGCAAGTAGCAGGACGAACCGGCAGAAGTGAACGAGGCGGACGAGTAATCGTGCAAACTTTCACTCCAGACCATCCGGCAATCCAATCAGCCGCAACTCATAATTACATAAAATTCGTACAACAAGAACTACCAATACGAAAATTACTCTCTTATCCGCCATTCTCAAAAATGATCAGAATTGTTATTCGCGGAGAAAACGAAAGACAAACTGCCGATTTTGCTAATGAATTTACAAAAAAATTGAAATTCATAGAAGAATCACAAATAAACACACCATTAAAACAACCAGAATTATTGTTACAAAAAAATGAAGAAAATAAACAATTACAAAATTCCAAATCAATTGCTAAACCATGTAAAATTCTAGGACCAGCTCCAGCACCTTTTGCAAGATTACGCGGATTTTATAGATTTCATTTACATATTTACAATGAAGACAAAAATAAAATCCTCTCAATTGTTCGCAATACCGCCGTATCAATAAAAACACCAGATAAAATCCAATGGATAATAGATGTTGACCCATTAGATATGCTGTAAAGTATGAGCAGTTTATTAATTATCCGGCGTCTCTATTAGTTCTATTTGTGGGAAAATATCATTTGGTTCGGATGGTTGATTGGGGTCAACTGCTTGTTCGATTTTTTTTGTGTCTGTTTGCGATTCGTATTTTTGGAGTCGTGCAGGCGACAGCAAATACGCCAGTACAAGTGTAACAAGAATTGCACCGGTAACCGATAAAATAATTGTAACAATTAATGTCTTTCGTTCTTTTTGCCGCTTTTGCTCAATAATAGACTTGACCAAAGAGCTATTTTGCAAATGTTCTTTTTCAGCTTTAGCTTCCTCCGCCATTGCCGCAATATTGACTGGCGGCGGTATATTTGGTCGCGACGGTTGCGGCGGCGCAACAACAGATGGCGGTTTCGGTCTTGCCGTTTTTTTTGTTATTGCAGCAATCGGTTCGTTATCGTCGTCGTCGTCCTCAGGCGGCAAAAGTATGGCAATTTCTTCGGCACTTAATTCACCATTTTTTTTATTCGGCGGCGGCGGCGGTTGATGTTGAACATCGCGTTGTTCAGACGATGACGATTTGGATAATGATGGCGGTGGAGGCGGCGAAGGCGTCATATATTTTATAAAAAATAATTATGTTAAATTTTTTTGTTAATATTCAATGGACTGTTTGAAAGTTACGAACAGTACACTGTTCGTACTATAAATTGCGTGACTCAAGAGCGTAAAAGCCTGCTCTCCGATAGTTAAGCAGGCGGCGGTAAAGGAAATTTAAAGTGTGAACAGTTTATAATTATTGAATTGATTTTAAAAGTTCTATGATTTCCTGTTCAGATAATTTTTTTGGGTTTCCTGTCATACTTGAGCCTTTGGAATTTTTGGCAATTATTGGTATCATACTTTGGTCGATATTTAAGTCTGATAATTTTCGTGGAGTACCAAGTTGATTGCAAAGAAATTCTACGCGTTCAATTAATTTGTTTGTTGCAATTTCATCCTGTACGTTTGGGTCAAGCTTTAAAAGTAAACGTCCCAAATGCCCGTAACGCTCTTTACAAATTTCCGCATTGACCCGCAACGTTGACGGCAACATCAACGCACACGCAGCTCCATGCGGCACTCCGCAATAAACCCCTAACGCCGGCGCAATACCATGCGCCATTCCTAATCCTGCATTGGCAAGTGAAATCCCCGACAATAACGCCGAATGAGCCATTTTGCAACGGGACTCAATATCATTCGGATCGTTGACCAATTTCGGTAACGCCTCAAAAGCATACAATAAACCTTGTTCAATCAAAGCGTCGGTAAATGGTTGATGCCGTTTGCTAACATAACTTTCAAAAAGTTGCGTAACTGCATCCATGCCTGATTCTGCCGTCACACGCTTAGGACAACTCAACATCAATTCCGGATCAACAATCACAACTTGCGGAAGTAATCTATCATCTCGCAAACTTTTTTTAAACGCATGTAAACCGGCGTTGAGATCGGATTGACTTGAAGAGATAACGGCGTTTTTGGTAGCTTCGGCGCCGGTTCCTGCGGTTGTTGGTATTGCGACAACGGGCAATGGTTTTGCGATTAATTTTAAGCTGAGACCTACACCTTCGAGGTAATTTTTTATTGAGGTTGATTCTTTATTTTGTTGTGTAATCATTGCTGCGGCGCTTTTGGCGAGGTCTATTGCAGCGCCGCCTCCGATTGCTATTACGGCAAAGTCATTGAAATTATTTTCCAAAGAAATTTCCGTCCGGATACGCAAAGTTAAATTATCAACATCGGTTGTTGTAGGTTCGTGCGAAATTGTTTCTAAAGCTAACACGGTTACGCCGGACGATTCGATATTACTGACAATCAATGACAACATACCGTTGCTTTTGAGTTTTCGCGAACCTGAGATAACAACTGCGCGACTTGCAATTTGTCGTATCACTTTACCCGCCTCTGTTCGGCGCCCCGCACCAAAAACAATCTTCGGCGGCAACAAAAGATCATAATTCATATCACACCATTAAATTCATATAATTTTACACATTAAAAAAAACATAATATTTCAGTGGAATGTTCTTTGTGTTGCTTTGTTTTTTAACTAAGGCTGAAAGTCTTGAATCAATAGCGTAGGGCAACACCCTACGAAAGAATACACTACACTCAAGCCCTAAAAGGGCGACATCAAAACTCAATTTAACATGCCAAAAAACACAATGCATTGCATCTCCCATTTAATGATGACGCCATTCCAGGGCTAATTTTGTTTTTATCTTTTTCGTAGGGCGATGCTCTACGCTAATGATATTGGGCTTTCTGCCCATTGCCTCGAATTTAGCTCAAAACAATTTTAAGCATTGCACAACAAAAAAACATTCCACTGAATAAATATAAAAAAACAAAATTCAATTGATGAATACAATTATCTATTTTTTAACTATTCGCACTTTAAATTTTCTGTACCTTTGCCTACGTAACTATCGGAAAGCAGGCGACGGTAAATGAAAATTAAAGTGTGAACTGTTTAAAAATAAAGAAGCCGCCGCAACATTAAATCATTTGCGGCGGCTGGTTTTATTCTTGGGTTATTGTAGTGCGCGGTTTTATTGAGTACGGACAGTAGCATTTTCACGTATATTCGAATTTCTTATTGCGTCGTATATCTCCTTACGATGAACCGGTACGTCCTTTGGAGCGTCAATTCCCAAACGAACTTTATCACCACGTACATCCACTACTACGACGGTTATATTATCGTTGATAACAACACTCTCATTTCTTTTTCGAGACAGAACTAACATAGCTCATTCCTTCCTGATGGCAATGATTACGTTGCAAAATAAACCTGACATCCAAACTAGATCACAACGTAAAACGTTCTTCAAGCAAAAAACCGTAGGACGCACCAGCGCGATCCTTGATTACCGGCTTTGCTTATTTATATCATGGACTCTGATTATGTTTTCGTCAAATATTTGCAACAAAAAATTAAAAAAATTTCTCAATGCAGTACCGATTATAACGATTATGCCGAACATTCGGCGCAAACTTATTTTTCACCGAATAATCCATTGGTGTTGTGTCTGCATTTTTACATCACAAAAATAAAAGTCAATTTTAATATTTGGACAAAAAACAAAATGTACCGAAATTTTTTCTGAAAAATACTACGAATAATTGAAACATTTGTGTCAGCAATTTTATATTAACTTATCAAATAAATTATTTCTAAATTGTGTTTGTATTGTTTTAGCTGATATTAAAAAAATAAGCATGTTGCTACTGACTATCAAAGTAAAAATGTATATGTTTTGATGCAATGTGTAATGTTGCAGAACTGGTTTGAATTTTGAATTTGTTGTTATTGCATTTGTTTATTTGTTTGCATAGAATTGTGAGCATGTTTTTGTTAGTTTATTTGACGTGGACAGCTTGCGTATCCTTTTTTAGGCAATATTTAATTGGATAATTTTGTAAAATTCATTTTGTCTGTGAAATTTTTTTACATCAACAATTCACTAGATACAACGAAAATTAAAGTGTGAATATTTTAAACTGTTCACACCTTAAATTTCGTTTATATTCGCCTGCTTACCTATCGGAAAGCAGGCTTTTACGCTTTTGAGTTGCGCAATATTATGTAGTGCGAACAGTATACATTTCTTGAACCGAAAACATGTACAAAAACAGAATCAAAAAAATGAAAGGAGATTTAAAATGTTAAATTTAGATTTGTGTTTATTTAGTCAAGCTGTTGGCTTAGGTATCTATGATTGGGGAACGTTGGCTGCGTATTTTTTGGTTTTACTTGGAGTTGCGTGGTGGGTAATGCGTCAGCGTACAAACACGTCGCAAGATTATTTTCTTGCGGGTAGGAAAGCGGGTTGGTTGCTTATCGGAGCATCTTTATTTGCTTCTAATATAGGCTCGGAGCATCTTGTTGGTCTTGCGGGTACGGGGGCGAGCGACGGAATGGCAATGGCGCATTATGAACTTCATGCGTGGTGTTTGCTTACTCTTGGTTGGATTATGGTGCCGTTTTATGAGCGCAGCGGAATTTACACGGTGCCTGAATTTCTTGAAAAACGTTATTCATCTGTGGCGCGTTGGTTTTTATCAATTGTAAGTTTGATTGCGTATATAATGACAAAAATTTCAATTTCACTTTTTGCAGGCGGAGTAGTATTTGGCGCAATTTTTCCTATTGACTTGATTCCGGGCGTCAGTAATTTTTGGGTCGGTGCTGTTGGCATGGTTTTGATTACGGGAATTTACACGGTTATCGGCGGACTTCGTGCGGTGCTTTACACGGAATTAATTCAAACAGCAGTGCTTTTAATTGGAGCGGCAGCGGTATTTTTTATTGGATTACATCAAATCGGCGGTTGGAGTGAACTCAAAAAAACAGTACACGGAACAGATAAAATTATTGCATACAAGGTTACTGATCCGGAAACCGGTAAACAACTTATCGATCCAAACGGTAAACCGATATTTGTTAAACGTCCTAAACTTATCGGCAAAGGCACTGTTAAAAATTTGGAATCAATTGATTATCCTTTTTTGAAACAAGACGAAGTTAAGTCGCTTGATCTTGAAGATAGATTTAGCAATTATTGGAAAAATAATTCGGATAAATTTAGTGAATATGATGTCAAAACCAAGTTGCCCGCAAATGTAAAAATCCAAAAGACAGATCATTTTAATTTATGGAAACCGAATAGTGATCCTTTATTTCCCTGGTTTGGTCTTCTTTTTGGTGCGCCGATAGTTGGTCTTTGGTATTGGTGTTCTGATCAATATATTGTTCAACGTACTCTTGCTGCTCGCAACCAACGTGAAGCACGTCGGGGAACAATTTTCGGTGCATATTTAAAACTTGCGCCGGTATTTTTATTTATAGTTCCGGGTATGATTGCGTATGGTTTAGCAGTCAAGGGACAAATTGGTGCGGAGGTTTTGTACAATCCAAATGAAGCATTCCCGGTTTTGGTCAAGGAGGTTTTACCGATTGGTTTGAAGGGGCTTGTTATTGGTGCGTTGATGGCTGCGTTGATGAGTTCGTTAGCGTCTGTTTTTAATTCTTGTTCGACGTTGTTCACTATGGATATTTATACCAAAATCCGTCCGAATGCGTCTGAATTACATCTTGTCTGGGTTGGTCGTATTGCAACAGTGGTGATGGTTCTTTTGAGTTTGGTTTGGATTCCGGTGATAAATATTATGCCGTCCCTTTATGCCTATTTGCAAAGTGTTCAATCTTATGTCGCGCCTCCAATCGCATCGGTATTTTTCTTGGGTGTGTTTATCAAGCGGGTGAATGTGTATGGATGTATGACGGGATTGATTGGCGGTTTTATATTAGGAATGTCGCGTCTGGGGTTGGAGATTGCACATGCAATGTACAATTTTGAATCAGGAACGATTTTACATTATTTTGCAACAACAAGTTTCACGTTTATTGCAATTTATTTGACGTTGGCTTGTGTGCTTTTGATTGTCGGCGTAAGTTTGATAACGCCGAAACCGGACTACGAAAAACTCATCGGACTAACCTACGCAACTGCAAACGAAGCTCAAAAACGCGAAACGCGTGAAAGTTGGAATCGGTTAGATGTAGTATTGACAATTGGTTTGTTCTCCTGCATTTTGGCAATTTACATCTATTTCACAGGGTGAAAATTAAATTAATTAGGAATTAATAATTACGAAATTTTGTGACTATTCAGTCGTATTTTTAAGCGGTTACTGCGCTACGCTGCGTTGTTACCTGCTATAAGTTTTTTTCGCGTAGAGCTGCCGACTGAATAGTTACGGCAAATTCCACTGAATAATTACAAAATTTTGAAAAAAATTTAAAAATTATAATTGCATCAACTTCATTTTTTGTAACGATATTATATTTTTTATTTATTAAAAATTTTTTTGAAAAAATTAGGTACAAGGAAATTTTTCCCCCAAAGGTACCTGACAATACTTGTGTCTTGAATTATTATTACCGCTAATAAATTATTTTCTATATTCTCAGCATAAATGGAGACAAGTTGCTCTTGTTGCAAATTAGCTGTTAAGCTGTATTTTTCGTAACGATAAGTTTTCTTTGTCGGTAAACAGTTTTTTGTTTAGCTTGAGTGTTTTTGAAATGTGGGTTTTTAATACCGATACGTTTTCGATATTGCCCGTCAATTTTGTTCCGCTAAAGGAAAGTTTTAAACTCTAGGTTAAAAACAAGGAGTAAAATTATGTTAAAAAATTTTCAAATTGTAACGGGTATGTTCCGTTTTTTATGTCTAATGACATTATTTTTGTTGTTATTTAGTCTTGTTTCGGACGTAAATAGCTATCAATTGTTTGCTGATACTGATTCTGAACACGCTAATCAGTTTGCTAAGACAGGCACAGAAGATTTCCGTGCTTTTGAAATGAGTAAAAAAGAATACGAAAAAGAATCATTATATGAAGAAAAAGGAAAAGATGAAAATTTTGTCATTAATGTCAATAAAAAGTATTCAGGATTTTTTTATAATTCCGGCGGTGATCTTAGCAATATTGAAACCATACAAAAAGGAAGTTTCGACGGTTCAACATTTGATTGTGTGGTTTTTGACGATATTAATTTCTATGAATGTACGTTTAGAAATGTTGACTTTCGTGGAGTACGAGGATTAGATATTGGATTTTCCCCTAATAGTCGTTATCGTGATGATGCAACATGAACTCTTGGACAAATACTTCATGGACAAACAGATTATAATTTACAGAAAGAGTCCTTATTACGAAGCTACCAAAGAAATCTTAGACGAAAGAAGAAAGTTACAGCAAGAATCACCTCTAATCACAATCGAACAGGTCAAGTCAACATGGAACTATAAAACGGGTCACATGGATGGAATAAAATTACCATGAGAAGTTCAGAAAGCACTCGACGCAGAAAAACAACAAGTAAAAAATAACGTTACAAAAAATCAATAACCATAATCGACAATTCAAGTGTAAACAAATTTAATCGTTCACACTTGAATTTTACTTCCCTCTTCCTCTTTTATCTTCTGAATCTTTTATCTAGTTCTACGCAGGTGAAAGTTAAGGAAGAGGGACGACCGTGTGGACAATGATGTGAATTGATTTCTGATTCAGCTTGTGCGATTAATTTTGAAATTGCGTCTGCTCGCATTTTTTCTCCGGCTTTAATTGCAGCCTTGCACGCCATACTATGTAACATCTCCTCCAACAACGCAATCGGTTCGGGTTTCAAACCGCGATTTAACAACGGCTCAAGAAGCGACAACAAAATTTCATTTGCCGGCATTGCAGACAGAATTGTCGGCAATGATGAAATGATTACCGTATCTCCGCCAAAAGGTTCAACTTGCAAACCCAAATTTTTCAGTAATCCCAAATTGTCCATCACCACCGAATACTCCGTCGGACTAAGATCAACCGGAACAGGAACCAACAAACGTTGTGCTTCCAACTTGCCGCCTTCGACAATTCCGCCCATTAATTCCTTGAGTTTTTCATACAGAATCCGCTCATGTAACGCATGTTGGTCAATAATTGCAATTCCCTCCGCTGTCTCCAATACAAGATACCTGTTGTGCATCTGAACAACCACACGACCTGTCGGCGAATACGCCACCCGCTCGTTCACAGGACTAAAATGTGTTACATAATCACCAGATGAATCCGCATTATTCGTAACAAAATTATGCCCCGAACTAACAGTGCTATTGTTATTGTTGTTATTATTGATGAAGTTGTTATTTGAATTATGCTTTGTTTCATTTAGATTATCGTAACGAAAATTAGATGAATCATCTTTTGAATAATCCGGCAAATGCCTAGCGAATTCTGTTTTATGGTTACTTGAATTATTAACGGCGAAATTATTATTGTCCAAATCAATCTTGTGTGAATTTGCAGCCGTAATATTATTTGTCGAAACCGGAAATTCCATATTGGCAACATTGTACCGATGAGTTTCCGTTATATTTCGAGCAAGTGCATTTTGCGGATCATCAATTGTAATATCATTTGGTTCATTAACAAAATTATTCTGTTTTGCGATTTCAGGTTTCATTGTGTCAAGATCAACCTGTTCACTAAGATCAGTCTTCATAAATTTTTCACGAACCGCACTAAGCAAACCCGAATAAACGCGATTTGAATCTAAGAATCGGACTTCCAATTTTGTCGGATGAACGTTTACATCAAACAGATCTGGCGGCATTATAATATTCAAAAACGCAATCGGAAAACGATTCGACACCAACAAACCACGATACGATTCCGCCAACGCATGTTGCAATGCCCGATCACGAATAAAACGACCATTGAGAAATAAATACTGCAATTTGCTGTTTAATCTACAGTTAGCCGGCAACGAAACATAACCTTCTATCCGCACATTGCCCGTTGATTGCCCCTCAATATAAACCAATCCTTTACCAATATCTTCTCCAAAAAGCAATTTTATTCTTGTCAGAACATTTGGGTCAGCCGGCAATTCATGTACAATTTTATCGTTGTGTTTCAGTGTGAAATGAATGTTCGGATGCGGAATCGCAATACGAACAAAAACATCAATTATGTGTCCGAATTCTGTAGATGTAGATTTCATATATTTTCGCCGCACTGGTGTATTGAAAAACAAATTTCTAACATCAATTTGCGTTCCTATCGGCATTCCGCAAGGCGTCGGCGCAGAACGATCATTACCATTACAAGTTATCATCGCGCCGCCGTTTTGATCTACAGCACGGCTTTTCAGAGTAAGTTGGCTTATTTCAGCAATCGACGCCAGCGCTTCTCCGCGAAAACCAAAAGTTCTTATCCTGAACAAATCATCTGTATCGTTTATCTTGCTTGTCGAGTGTGGTTTGACTGCGAGCAATAGTTGATCTTCCGCCATGCCGACTCCATCATCAACTACTCTCATCAAACTCATGCCTGCTTGCTCAACAATAACATCAATACGTTTTGCTTCAGCATCAATTGAATTTTCCATAAGTTCTTTGATCACGCTTGCAGGACGTTCTATCACTTCACCTGCCGCAATCTTATTAATCATACTTTGCGAAAGTGAACGAATAATACGTGTACTTGTCATAATAAATTTTAAGATAAAAATTTTTGGATAGTATAATCTTGGAGCGGCGCCCCAAAATAGACCGAACATATTTTAATGAATTTCTAATGAGCATCTCTAAAAATTATCTATTATTAGGGACAGTTGTCAACAACTATTTTTTGTTACGATAAGTATCATGTTTTTTTTGATTTTTCCCTGTAATTATTCAGCCGCAAAATTCAATTATTTAGGAAAAAGGGTTAGGGAATCCGCTTGATAGCCGTGATAATTTTTGTATCAATATTTGTAACTAGTTGTCCCTGAAAAAGTCATTT
>JAITDV010000129.1 GCA_031282385.1 Planctomycetaceae bacterium
ACCACCCCTAACCCCTCCGAAGGAGGGGAATAAGAAGATGCATCCGAAGGAGGCGAATAAGAAGATGCATCCGAAGGAGGCGAATAAGAAGATGCATCCGAAGGAGGCGAATAAGAAGATGCATCCGAGTGAGGCGAATAAGGAGACGCCTCCTTCGGAGGCGAATATTCCCCTCCTTCGGAGGGGTCAGGGGTGGTCTCCTACAGGTTAGCGAAAAGGTCTATTTATATTTTCGTATCATAAATTGCGTGACTCAAGAGCGTAATTTATAGTGCGATCAGTATATGAATTTACCGGAATTGTTTTCTTTTGAGTTTCTCATATTTTTTAATTTTTTGGTAACTTGCGTAAAATTTTCGATATGGGTAATTTTGTGTGGGGCATTAGAAATTGTGGGAGTACAGTTTAAAACTAATATTATTTTTTTTGTTATCCGATAAAGTGCGAGTTGAGTGTTTTTGTTGTTTGCTGTTTTTTAAAGTTAAATTTTATGTAAATTACCAGAGCTGTTGTGTTCATTGCAAAAATAGTCGGTTCAATTGTGTCCACGCAAAAAGTCGATTCGATGGTTGGCAAGAAATTACTTGTTGTTGAACCTTATCGGCTTAATAGTGAGCGTACCGAAATAAATACGACCGGTAGAACGTTGGTTGCCGTCGATACTGTTGGTGCCGGCGAAAATGAATTTGTTCTTGTTGTACAAGGTTCAAGCGCACGTCAAACCCCTGAAACGAAGCCGCTTCCGGTTGACGCCACAATAATCGGAATACTCGACTCAATTCACATTGATAAACAAAAAATAACATTTTGAAATCTTAACGCAATCCGATTAGATTTTGAGTTATTTGAGTTGTATAAATTGTTATGAATTGCGTGTCCCAAGAATGTAAAGCCTTTATTCCGATAGTTAAGCAGACGGCAATAATGGAAATTTAAAGTGAGAACAATTTCAAATAATTTTAAATTCGATTTAACATTTACAATTTTCGTCTAAACATTAGCCCAAAAAACCGTCGTAATTCACGGCGGCGGCGGAAAATCAGGAGATATAACAAGTGCAAGGATTGAGCGAACCAGTCATTCGGAATATTGTCGAAGAAGTAATCAGCCGAATAGGACAACAGAAAGCAGCAGCTGTTGGTTGCCCAAGCGGTCAACCGCATTTTACTTACCAAAGTTTCAACACGCGTAGTTTTCGCGGTTACAATGGTTTATTTTCTGATCCCAACGATGCTATAACCGCCGCACGAACTGCGTTTGAAGAACTCCAACGAAAAACTATTGCTGAACGTAACGGCATAATTGAAATCATAAGACGAATTGTAATTGATCAAGCTGTTGAACTTGGCACGCTTGAGATGAATGAGACGAAAATTGGCCGTCTTGAACATAAGATTGATAAACTTGTCGGCTTGGGCAAAAATGCGCCGGGGACGGAGTTTCTCAAAAGTGAAATTTTCAGTGGTGATCACGGATTGACGTTGATTGAGTATTCGCCGTTTGGGGTCATAGGAGCGGTTTCTCCGGTAACTCATTCTTTGCCTACTATTGCCAACAACGCAATAAGCATGATCGCGTCCGGCAACACTGTCGTGTTCAACCCGCACCCAAGCGGCAAACGAATTGCAGCCGAAGGCGTAAGACGTTTTAATGCCGCGATTCTTAATACGTATGGTATTGATAATTTGATCAACGTAGTTGTTGAACCGACAATGCAGACTGCGG
The DNA here is from genome assembly GCA_031282385.1 of Planctomycetaceae bacterium. GTDB lineage: Bacteria > Planctomycetota > Planctomycetia > Pirellulales > Thermoguttaceae > WRKP01. The sequence continues at coordinate 1,726 of JAITDV010000129.1, forward strand.
AAACAATTTTCAAACATCCTGATATTGCATTGATAATTGTTACGGGCGGTCCCGGAGTTGCTAAAGCAGCGATGTCTCAAACGAAACGGGCAATAGTTGCTGGTCCCGGTAATCCGCCAGTAGTTGTTGATGAGACTGCGAATCTTGAACGTGCGGCGCGGAGTATAATTTTCGCGGGGGCTTATGACAATAATTTATTGTGTCTTGCGGAGAAGGAAGTATTTGTTGTCGATTCGGTTTTTGAGGCAATGATGAGAGCGATGGACAATGCCGGCGCGGTACGGTTAAATTCTGCGGAAGTGGATGCGTTTACAAATAAAGCAATTGTGCAAGTTGGAGAGGGAGCTTTGCGGCATGATGCGCCTAGCCGTGATTTTCTTGGCAAAAACGCAAAAATACTTGCGGCAGGAATTGGAAAAAATATTCATGACAATGTTGAGTTATTGTTTGGCGAAACTGATGAATTGAATCCTTTTGTTCCGGTAGAGCAAATGATGCCGTTTATTCCGTTTGTAAGAGTGCATGATGTCAATGAGGGAATCAGGCTTGCCAAAAAATACGAACATGGATTCAGACATACTGCAATTATTCATTCAAATAATGTTGATACGATTACGCGTATGGCTAAGGAACTTGACACAACTATTTTTGTTACAAACGGTCCAAGTACTGCCGGCAATGCCGGAGGGGCAGCGGGATTTTCCTCATTTTCTATTGCCGGACCAACCGGTGAAGGAATAACAACACCTCTCACTTTCACAAGATCAAGACGTTATGCCCATGTCGGAAGTTTACATATTTTGGGCAAGTAAAGATTAGACCTTTTCTCTAACCTAAAAATACATCAACGCAACAAAAAACCTACAACGAAAAACCGCCTTTAACTCCTCCGAGACCACCCCTAACCCCTCCGAAGGATGGGAATAAGAATACGCCTCCGAGTGAGGCGAATTATTCCCCTCCATCGGAGTGAGGGGAATAATTCCCCTCCTTCGGAGGGGTCAGGGGTGGTCTCCTACAGGTTAGTGAAAAGGTCTATTAAAGAATGAGACAAAATGATTAAA
>JAITDV010000176.1 GCA_031282385.1 Planctomycetaceae bacterium
GAGGCGAATAATTCCCCTCCTTCGGAGGGATCAGGGGTGGTCTCCTACAGGTTAGCGAAAAAGTCTAATAAAAAAATTAGTTTGTTTACTCGATATTCACGTGTTCAAGAAAATTCCACTGAATAGATACAAAAATACGTAACTATTCAGCCGTGTGTTTTTTAATCGGCAACAATTCTGTTACCCAAGCCCCAGTTCACAACATTCTTTGATTTATTTCCTGAAACAATTCACTGCTGTAATCCAGCATCTTGATCGTCATCCAAGGCATAAGAAACGCAAGTACTAAAATCATTACTATTATTTTTAAAACAATAGCAATTGTTTGTTCCTGTATCTGCGTAAGCGCCTGAAATAAACCAATCAACAAACCAACAGTTGTACCGGCAATCAATACAGGCGACGCTATCAATAACGCTATCCAAGTTGCGTTACGGCATAAATCAACTGCAATTTCTGCATCCATTTTTATACAAATTTGTAAAATTCAAAAAATTCATATACTAAACATATTTTAAAGTGTAAACAGTTTAAAAACACTTCTAAACAAAATTATTTGATTTAAGGTAATATTTCAGTGGATTTAGTATTTTTAAACTGTTCACACTTTAAATTTACTTTACCTTCGCCTGCTTACCTATCGGAAGGCAGGCTTTCACGCTCTTGAGTCACACAAATTATATATAGTACGAACAGTAGAGTTAATTATTAACTCATGTTACGCAGAGACAAAATATCAGTTTTTCCTTCGCCCATTTAGGAGCAACGCATAACAACCCGCCGCAACACGGTGGATACGAAATCCCAATAATACCTCGCTCTGAAAGGGCAGTACAAAACGGATTGGTATTGCCCTTTCAAGGCGAAATTGAGGAACGGGCTTTACCCCGCCGCGTTGCGGCAGGTTGTTACGCACTGTCCTTTCAGGACGAAATACATTGTCAAATTTTATACTCGCAACTGAATAGTTACAATTTATTTGTTAGACCTTTTTTCTAACCTAAAAATACATCAACGCAACAAAAAACCTACAACGAAAAACCGCCTTTAACTCCTCCGAAACCACCCCTAACCCCTCCGAAAGAGGGGAATAAGAATACGCCTTCGAGGGAGGCGAATAATTTCCCTCCTTCGGAGGGGTCAGTGGTGGTTTCCTACAGGTTAGCGAAAAGGTCTATTAATTAACCCAAATGCCAAATCCACTGAAATATTACGATTTAAGAATTATTTGTCAACAAAATCCGCTTAATTGCGTTACTTGTAACCAAACAGTTTCTCGAGTTGACTCCGGTACATAATGCTCAAAACTCTCAAGCAACATTACAACCACTAATTGCCATCCGTCCATTAAAACAAAAAGCATTAACTTAAACGGCAGTGAAATAATCACCGGCGGCAACATCATCATTCCCATTGAAACCATCACACTTGCAATTACCATATCAAGAACAAGAAACGGCAAATAAATCTGAAACCCGATCATAAACGCCGTCTTCAACTCACTCAACATAAACGCAGGTAACAACGCCCGCCAAGGAATATCCTTCCATGTCATTTCGTCCGGTGCGGTATAATTGTCAATGTATCGCAAAAAGACTTTTACATCGTCAGTGTTATGGCAACGCATGATTTGCTCTGCCATAAATTTTCGTATTGGTCGCTCGGCTTTGTTGTAAGCGATTTCAAGTCCGATTCTCCTTTCGCTGAACGGCAAAACTGATTCCGTGTAAACTTCCGACCACACCGGCGTCATTACCAACAACGTCAAAAAAAGCGATAACGCCGTAATTACTTGACTCGGCGGCAACTGATTTGTACCTATAGCCTGACGCAAAACCGCAAGTACCGTCATTATGCGGACAAACGATGTTGTCATTATCATGATTGACGGCGCCAATGTTATCACGGTCAAAATGACCATGATTTGTATTGTTGAAACAAGTCCGCCGGGCGAACGCAAAAAATCTACTCCAGGTAAAATTTCTTTCGGCACGGGCAACGCTAATGAACCGTCTTCGTAACGCGGTTCATCAATTGGCGGGTCAAGTTGCGGAGCTTGCGATTCCAATGGGTCGCGTCCAGCACGGTTTACTGAAGCGTTATTTGAATCATAAATCGATGGTTCAAATTGCATAAAATGCGGTTCTCGCCGATCTGCATATCGACCTTGCGGTTTGTTTGGGTTGTAATTGTTCAGTACAACTTGCGCAAAAACAAGACCGCAGGACAATTGAATTATTAATGTTGCGCAAATTAAAATAAGTATCGTAACAATAATTCTGCAAACAGATTTTTTTTCGTACAAAAACTGTGTCGCTGATAAAATATTCACTATTTGACTCCTTTTCGTTCTATTCCTGAAGCCAGAATTGCCGCAAGACTGTTATCAGGATCGCTGTAAATATCAATACCGCGAGAATGTTGATGCTTATAATTTCTTATTTCGTCTTGATCTGTCTGATTGATACCGAAATAATCATTGGAATTATTTTTTGTTGTGTGATCTTTGGAAAAGTTATTGTTACGGGAATTATTTGTTGAATTGAGTTGAGATGAGAGGTTTTGATGAAATTTATTTATGCCGTTGTTATTAAGTTGTCTGCACATCCCAAGAACAGTAACAACTTCATCAGGATCAGTAATTTCCGTAATCGGAGTTAACGTGTCATTTGTTGCCGATACCAAAATTAGTCTGTTGCCGAGCCGCAATAAATGCACCTGTAATTTTTGAGACAAAAATGTTTTGCCAAGATTTTCAAATACTTCTTTGGGCAATGATTGAACTGCATTAGGCGAAATCTTTCTAAACAAAACCATAAGTATCAAAAAAACCGAAATCACTATCAATAAACTAGCAACAACAGAAATAACCGGTCCGAAAATTTGTGATATTTGCGGTTTTTTTAATTTGGTATTTTTATTATCGTTGCCCATATCTATTTTTTGATCCAGAATTATATCGGAATTTTGACCATGATTTTTTTTTGTAACGTTTATTTCATTGTAATTATTCGGCAACGCATCTGATGAGGTTTCGGATGTTTCGAAGGTTGGCGAATTAATTGTAGTATTTGTTACGGCAGGTTCAAATTTGGGCAAAGTTTCAGAATTATCGTGTTGATTATTTTGTGTTGTGTTTGGAGAAATATTGTGAGGATTTGTTGTTTCGGCGGAGGCTAATTTTATTGGATTTGCAGTTGTTTTGTTCGTGGTATAATTCGCGAGCGTAGTTTCGGAAGTAAAAACGTGAGGGGAATGAATTGGTTTGGATGAGTTATTGATACCATTTTTCAATGCGTTTAGTTGATCATTTTTACGATTTACGGCGGGCTTGGGCGGAATAGGTAATGGCAACGGTTCCTGAATTGAATCGGAATTAAGGTTTTTACCGAAATTGACTTTGGGCAGATTTGAATTTTCGGGTTGATTATTTTGTTGGCGGTTATATTGATTTTGTCCGTAATTTTTTCTGTAATTACTCTGGTCAAAATTGACGTCAGACGGATTCTCCGCCGGACAAATATGTATATTTTGCCCAAAAATAATGAGGACAACGGCAATTAAAATCTTGTACAAAAAATGATAATGATGTTGGGTATTCATTGTTGTTACGGTTGAGTTTGTTGTTATACTCAATTGATTATTCGGGTAATTTGATCTTTCGCCGAAGGGATTGGAAAGATCGCTGACAACTATTTAGACCAATCAATTGCTTGCCCAAAAATCTATAAATAAGCACGATTTTTCAGTAAGCAAATTCAGGTAAACCGGCGGAGTATAACAAAGACCAAAAAAAACTCCAATAGCATTTTTTGAATAAAAATACCGTTCGCTAAAAAACAAATATACTCGTAATATTTAATTTTCATTTTTTGTGATAGCGTTCACGTTTGTCATGCCGCCAAAATCCATGTTGCCGCCCACAAAAAACAGAAATTAAAGCGTAAAGAACATAAAGCCATGAACAAAAATCATAATTCCAACATCAAACAAACAGAGGCAAACAATAATCAAAATTCTGACTTAATAAAAACAGAAGTTCTTTTAGGTTTTGGTTCTAACCTTGGTGATCGCCGCGGTTTTATTGAGCAAGGTTGGGCGGCGGTTTGTGGGTTAGTGGGAGTTGAGGCGGTTTGTATAAGCAGTTTGATAGAAACGCAAGCTGTTGGCGGAGAGTTAAATCAACCGGATTTTTTGAATGCTGCCGGTTTAATCCGTACAACTCTTCTTCCCGAAATTTTACTCGACAGATTGCAAGAAATAGAAAACAGTTTTGGTCGAATAAGAACCGTGCGTTGGGGAGCAAGAACCCTCGATATTGACATACTGCTATACGGCAACTCCATAATCAACACAAATCGTCTAAAAGTTCCACACCCGCTAATGTTCCAACGTAACTTCGTCTTAATTCCAGCATCAGAAATCGCACCTGAAATGATCCTAACTGTTGCAAACACACACGGAATTATTTTAGAGAATTTCTAAACTAGACCTTTTCGCTAACCTGTAGGAGACCACCCCTGACCCCTCCGAAGGAGGGGAATTATTCGCCTCTCTCGGAGGCATCTTCTTATTCCCCTCCTTCGGAGGGGTTAGGGGTGGTCTCGGAGGAGTTAAAGACGGTTTTTCGTTGTAGGTTTTTTGTTGCGTTGATGTATTTTTAGGTTAGAGAAAAGGTCTAATATTCACAAATTAAAAATCTGCAATATACACAACATATTGCCCAGATGTATTGCACAATTTCAATTAAACAGATTTTACAATATCGTCATCGTATGAAAATGCGATTTTTTCGCCGGGTTTGACAATAAGAAATTCTGTTTCGTTCCAATCGCCGTTGACTAATTTTTTCAACAGGGAAAGATCGCCTTTGATTTTTTCAAATTCCAGATTTCTTTTTTGTGCGTCAAGTTTTGCGAAATTCTCAAATGAATCATCCGGCTCGATTCCCATTTCAATAAATGTTGTTTTTTTATAATGCTTCAACCCAGACAGTTTTTCGTACAAATATTCCGCATTCGTTTTTCCATAACGCTCAATCAATTCGCTTTTCGTAAAATTGATACCTAGTTTTGTTGCAATTGAATCCGGTAATTTTTGCGTCAATTCTCCGCCGCGTTCAATCCAACCTGTTGTTTGAAAATAAACTCCTTCATTTGCCGAAAAATATTCCCAATACTTGCGTCGATCTCCCATAAAAAGAGTAATACAATCATGCGCTCGCGGAATAATTATCGGCACACAACCAGCACGCAATCCCACCACTCCGCCATTACACAACCCATAACCCAATAATACCGCATCATAACCAATTCCTACATTATTAAACACCTCAGATAAACGCTCAAACATACCTTCCTTACCAAGATCATGAAGCCCCTTTGTAAGAAATTCAATATCAATTTCATGCGGCGAACAAGATACCACAAAATTAATCTCACGAAAAAGAATCTCACACACTATTAACTTTAATCTCATCAGAAAATCATAAATCATTAAATACGAAAAGAAATTATGTAACTATTCAGCTGTGTGTGTTTTTTTGTCGGCAACAATTCTGTTACCCAAGCTCAATAAATCCGCACGGAACAACATGATTTTCCGAACTACTCTAATATTCCGACCCTTATTTATCAAACTATCCT
>JAITDV010000224.1 GCA_031282385.1 Planctomycetaceae bacterium
ACGCCTCCGAAGGAGGCGAATAAGAAGAAGCATCCGAGTGAGGGGAATAAGAATACGCCTCCGAAGGAGGCGAATAAGAAGAAACATCCGAGTGAGGGGAATAAGAATACGCCTCCGAGTGAGGCGAATAAGAAGAAACATCCGAGTGATGCGAATAAGGAGACGCCTCCTTCGGAGGGTTCAGGGGTGGTCTCCTACAGGTTAGCGAAAAGGTCTATTATCAAAATTAATTGACAAGGAGTCCCCATTCAGATGCTCAAACGAATTCGCCGCGAACAAGTTGGCTACCATTAAAACAACAAAAAGACTTTTTCAGGGACAACTAAATATTCAATCGTGAAATATTTCGTGCTATTGAATTTTCCTGTCCCGTTAGGGACGGTAAAATTAGTAGAAAGCGATAAGCCAAATTATACGCGTCACGTAGGAATGCAATGTTGGTAAGGTTGATCATTGATACCTGATTTCACCAACATTGTGTCTCTTGTATGTTTATATTGTTGTAATCATTTGTATGTTTTTGTGGTGGTAAAAATTTTTTTCCTTTTACCGCCGTTTGCTTACCTATCTGTAAGTAGGCTTTTACGCTCTTGAGTCCTGCAATTGATAATACGAAAAGTATAATGCTATTCTGATATTTCACATTTTCTATCTAATCCGCAGAATTATTACTTTCTTATGTAAATTGGGCAAAACGGAATACCGTAATTTTTTACTAAATCATATATAAAACAATACTTCATCCGTTTCATGGTGTACACTCAATTATAACAATCGCCAATAGACATACAGATAACAAACAAACGGCTGAATAAATACGATTTTCATTTTTGACTAACATAATTATTGTTACAATAATGTATCAAAAAAATAGTAATTTGATAAACATTTCACACTCAAATTTATAGCGTTAAACGCCATTTGCAAAAGTTCAGTTGTATGATTCAAGAGCGTAAAAGCTTGTTTCCTGATAAGTAGGCATGCAACAGTAAGCGAAATTTTAAGTGTGTCCAGTTTATTAATTTTTCATTTGGATAAATGATTAACTTGTTAAAAAAATTGATCTGGAACTGATGTAACGCATTTATTATAATCCGCAAATAAACGTTTTTAAGTCAGTTAAGATTCGAATATGGTAACAACATGCCGGCAGAATTAGAATTTTTGTAATATTTCAGTGGATTTAGTGTTTTGAGTTAATTAATAACTCATGTTACGCAGGGACTAAATATCAGTTTTTTCTTCACCCCCCTTATGGGCAACGCATAACAACCCACCGTAAAACGGTGAGTACGAAATCCCAATAATACTTCGCCCGGAAAGGGCAGTGCAAAACGGATTGGCATTGCTATTTCAGGGCGGGGAAAATTTACAATTCCACTGAAATATTACGGAAATTCCACTGAAATATTACGAATTTTTTGGCTTTTTTATAAAAAGTGTAACCAGATTTATTTAGTAAATTTTATGAGAGATTTGATTTGTTTACCGGTTATTTGTATTTTATTTATCTGTCAAATTGGTTGTTGTAGTTATTGGGACAAGGGAACTTGGAATGACAACTTTTCGGGGTTATGGAGTTGGAATTCAGGGGCAACAATTGCACCTGAATCTGCTACGTTTGCAAATCAAGGATTGTATCTTGGTCAACAGAGTCGCTATATCTCTCCACCATCAAGCACTCCTGTTGTTGATGTACCTACAACTGTTACTGCACCTTTGCCCAATGCGACGCCGACTCATAACCCTGTTACTCCTTCCGCCTCAACAACTACAACTCCGCCCACAACTGTAGCCCCAACTTCAACTTCAACACCAACTCCAATTTCAAACTTGCCTTATACCGATCCTTTTGTAGCGGCAACTGCCGTGCCAAACACCGTTCCTGCAACTCCAACTATAACCGAGTTGCCCGCAAATTACCTTGCCGCAACAACGCCCGCACAACCAAATAAATCAAATCAATCTTTTGATTTTAACGTACCTAAAGCAGAAACTGCATTGCCGACGTCGCCGTTTGCAAACAATGCCGCAGGATCAATCAGTGCAACCGAATCGTTGTTCACTCCAAAACAAAATTACAACACAAACAATACTCCCAATATTGCGCCGATAAACAATAACGCTAATAAAACCGATCCAAATCCGAATAATATAAATGTACCATTGACCGCCTACGAAATCGCCGCCGCAGGAACCGCCGAAACTGCATATCAAAGCATGGAATCCAGAACAGGAACTCAAATCAAAACATCTCAAAACGGCGCAACAACCATAACCACAACAAATCCTTTGCCTGTAATCAGCTCTTCACATTTCGTTACAGAAATTAAACCGGCAGATTTATAAACTGTTTACACTTGAATTTTCCTTTACCGCCATCGGCTTAAAAATTGGAAAGCAGGTTTTTGCGATCTTGATACATGTAATATTTAGTTGTCCCTGAAAAAGTCTTTTTGTTGTTTTAATGGTAGCCAACTTGTTCGCGGCGAGTTCGTTTGAGCATCTGAATGGGGACTCCTTGTCAATTAATTTTGATAATAGAC
>JAITDV010000252.1 GCA_031282385.1 Planctomycetaceae bacterium
GGTTAGGGGTGGTCTCGGAGGAGTTAAAGGCGGTTTTTTGTTGTAGTTTTTTTGTTGCGTTGATGTATTTTTAGGTTAGAGAAAAGGTCTATTATATTACTGTTTGTATTATAAATTGCGGGACTCAAGAGCTTAAAAGCTTGCTTTACGATAAGTAAGCAGGCGAAGGTAAACGAAATTTAAAGTGTGAACAGTTTAAATTGCTTCACGTGAACCGGACAAATATTTTGAAATTGTTAAATATCTGATTTAAAAGTTGCAGAAGTAAATACCGAAATGTACGTTTATGATCATGAAATTTTTTGCCGTGATCTTCATGCGGCAAGTAAATAATTTTTGTTATATTTTTACCTCTCTACATATTTATTGTCTATGTTACAGCGTGAAGATTTAGCTTTCATGTATTTGGAGCAATTGCCTTTTGAACCTTATCCTTTTCAGGAGGAGGCGATATTGAGTTGGTTTTCTTCCGAGCAAGGCGTACTTGTTTCTGCGCCTACGGGTATGGGCAAAACGCTGATTGCCGAAGCTGGAATTTACGAGGCAATAAAATACGGCAAAAAAGCATATTATACGACTCCGCTTATTGCATTGACCGAACAAAAATATCGCGAGCTTCAAGACACGCTTGAACGTTGGGGTTACAGTAAACATTATGTTGGTCTTATAACCGGCAACCGTCGCGAGAATCCGGATGCGCCGATATTGGTTGTTGTTGCTGAGATTCTTTTTAACCGGCTTTTATCTGCGCAAGACCGTCGTGATATGTCATCTTTTGACGACGTTACAACTATTGTCATGGATGAGTTCCATAATTTTTCTGATTATGATCGCGGCATGGTTTGGGAGTTTACGCTCAATTTGTTGCCGGCACATATTCGGACGTTGTTGATTTCGGCAACGGTTGGCAATGCTTACGAGTTTACGGCATGGCTTCGGGACAATTTGAAACGCCGTTTAACATTGGTTCAATCGACATTGCGGCGTGTTCCATTGACGTATAATTGGGTTGGTGATTTACTTTTGACGGAGCTTCTTGAAAAATTGTGTTGCGGCGGCGAAGAAGAGCGGTTTACGCCGGCGTTAGTTTTTTGTTTTGATCGCAATGAATGTTGGCGTATAGCGGATGAGATTCGGGGGCGTGATCTTGTTACTCCAGAAAATCAAAAATTAATTTCGGGTTTACTTGATGAGGTTGATTTGAGTCATGGCGGCGGACCGCATTTAAGACAATTACTTTTGCGTGGAGTTGGAATTCACCATGCTGGAATTATGCCGAAGTACCGTTATCTTGTCGAGGAATTATTTCAAAAGAAGTTATTGTCGTATTGTATTTGTACGGAGACGCTTGCAGCGGGGATAAATTTGCCGGCGAGGTCAGTTATCTTGCCAACTATTCTGAAAGGCAAACCCGCCGAAAAGAAAGTAATTGAGTCAAGCAGTGCGCATCAGATTTTTGGTCGTGCCGGACGTCCGCAATACGATATACAAGGATTTATATTTGCGTTGGCGCATGAAGATGACGTAAAAATATTACGTTGGCGAGAGAAGTATGATCAGATTCCCGATGACACGAAAGACCCGAAGTTGCGTGAGATGAAAAAGAAGTTAAAAAAGAAAATGCCGACTCGCCGTACAACAGAACAATATTGGAGTGAATCGCAATTTGATAAACTCCGCGAGTTACCGCCGCAAGGATTAACGAGTCGTGGCGAAATGCCGTGGCGTTTACTTGCGCATATAATTTCGTTGGATCATGATATTGATTTGATTCGTGGAATTGTGCGTCGCCGGCTGATGGGGGCAAAACGATTAAGTGAAGGAGTCAAAAAGCTTGATACAATGTTACTCACGCTTTGGCGGGGCGGTTTTATTTTGCTTGATCCGGCGCCGAAGTTGGAAGATAGCGGTAACGTGAATATTTGTAACAATAATGTTGATGACAAATCGGCGGATAATAATGTTGAGCAATCTTTGGGCAAATCCGGCAATTCTGTTGACAAAAAGCCGAGTGAAGTTGATGGAGAGAGCGGTGCGGGCAATGAGTTTCGTTTTGCGTATCCGACGGAGCGGTTATCGTTATTGATGAAGTTGCGTAGTGTGAATCCGGTTTATGGTCTCTTTCTTTTGCGTTATTTGGGGTTGGCGGATGTTATTGAGCGTTATCAAGTGTTTGAGAGTTTACTTGAGATACCGCCGTCGGTTGCTTGTTTGGTAAGGGTTCCGAAGCCGGATGAGTTGCCCAATGGACGGCTTGCGACGGAGCGTTTGGATTCAATGTTGATTTCGATGGGGTTAGCAACGTTAGAAGAGCTTGTTCAAAGAACGGAAGAAGAAGAGTTTGAAGAACGTGAACGGCGGCGGCATTTTGCGGGTTGGGCGGAAGAGCGGGTTTATGTAATTTCATTGGCGGAGAAGTTGCGGCGGCTTTTTGCGTTTGAGTATCCGTCGGTTGATGTGCGGATAAATCCCGTGTGGGCGGCAGGTGAGTTAATGTTGGAATTTAATGGCGATTTCAATAAATACATAATAGCAAAATCTCTGCAAAAACAGGAAGGTATAATTTTCAGACATTTGTTACGTTTGATACTTTTAATCGGCGAGTTTAAAGAGCTTGAGGTTGAAGAATACGATTTGGGACAATGGCAAAATGATTTGACAGAGATGATCGAAGGTTTGACGAAATGTTGTATAGTTGTAGATCCAAAAAGTACCGAAGAATTTTTGTCTAAAGCCGAAGGATTAGGAGACAAAGAAAACGCGAATCCCGCATAAATCTTTCAGAATAGATAAATTGGGACAACAAATTTATTTTGTCCGCGAATTGACACAAAATTTGCACAAATTATTGTAATATTTCAGCGGAATTTGTATCAAATTACTAATTTTGCATTTACCCTGTAAGG
>JAITDV010000326.1 GCA_031282385.1 Planctomycetaceae bacterium
AGGTTTTAAGGAAAATCTCGGATAAAACAATAACTATATTGCAAATTATAACTCCAAATTGCAACCTGATAAGCCCAGAATTTATAGCACCAAATGACTTTTTCAGGGACAACTAGTTATTCTATTTTTTTATGGTAATTTTTACTGCTTTGCCGACATCAATATTTTTTTCATTTTTGCCGGTTGTAATTTCAATTTCTTCTGGTGTCGTATTCGCTTCACCGTATTTCGGGTCAACTAAATCAAATTCTTCTTTCGCATTATTCATCTCTTCGAGAGCTTTAGAATAACCGGCTGGATCAGTGTTGGGATCCGGAACCGTAATGTTATTTGACGTAGCATCGCGTTTGGAAATTAGGATTTTGTATTTGCCCGTAACAACACCTGAATATTGACTGTTTGCCCGAAGTATTGCAACACCTGATGCGTCGGTTATTGCACTGGCATACCACTTGCCGCCGTCAGAAGGCTCCAACCTCACCGAAGCACCGGATAACTTCTGACCATCCTGAATAACGGTAATTGTTGCAGGATAAGTTTTCGGTAAATCCGAAGGAACTTCCTGATTACAACCGGAAAAAATAAATATTGCACAACAAAACGGCAATAACAGTAATGTAATAAAAATCTTTTTCATTTGTTTGTTTGTTTGTTTGAAAGTTAATGGTTAAAAGTTAAAAGTTGAGACTTGTGGAACATTGGGGACAAATGGGATAATTGATTCATTTTTCTAATTTGTCTCACAAGGTTTATTTTTCGTATCACGGCGTAATTGATTCTTTACCGTTTATAGAACCGTAAGCTCCCCAAATTCCGAACTGGCTTCTACCGTTTGACACTTGTTTCGGAGTTGTGATTCCATCTGAGATGCAATTTATTGTATTGATAATGAATCTAACATTGCCGTCAAAAAAGGCGGCGTTTACGCCTCCGGTATGTCCGCTTGATGCGGTATAAACTCCCCATGTGGAGTAGTTACCGCTTGAGCAATTAGAAGTATTGGGCGGCAATACCGTACAAAATGTGTTATTATTAGGAACAGCTCGATAAGCCCAAAGTCCACGCGCGCTACAATAAGTGGTCGGACTTGTACCAACCCAAACATAAGTGTACGCCTCTGCATAATAATTTCTGTTATTCGTGTTAATATAGTCGAGGCATTTGCGCGGATTCGTATCCAACCCTGAAATACCGTTCATTGATGCGGCTCCGATGTCTTTGAAATCACCACCTGTTGTTGCTCTCGTTTCGCTGAATGCAATTGTGTTACTTGATCCGTCAACTATCGCACTCATATCTTTTGCCCTTCCGCTTACAAAAGCAGACCGTGAACCGATTCCAGTGGTCATGGTAACATTATTATTGATCGCATCGCCAACAGAGATAACAATATTTGTTTTTGTGATTGTTCCGTCTTTTGTTATTGCATTTTGATCTGACGGGCAATTAAATGTTTTTATATTCCCTAAAATTGGCGGACGCTCTTGAAACGGATACCAGTCTCCGCTCTCTGCCACAATACTGTCATAACGCGATTGCAATTCCATGTAAGGAAGCAGGAATGTTATTACATTCCATTCGGTGTTGCCGCTTCCGTTACGTTGGGAACGCAATTTGGGAAATTCTTTTTTAGCGTCCTGATGGTTGTGCAACGCAAGCGCAAATTGTTTCATATTGTTGCCGCATTGCATCCGTCTTGCCGCATCGCGAGCCGCTTGGACTGCGGGCAACAGAATAGCAATTAAAACGCCGATAATCGCAATTACTACCAAAAGTTCAACAAGCGTAAATCCGATTAAATGAAATTTCAGTTTGTTCGGTTTAAACGAAACTTCGCTTGATTTAACGTTACGAAAATTCGGATTGACAATATTACAAAATTGATCAACCTCTGTATCTGCTAAATCCGCTAGATCAGTATTTGCCGCTAAACCAACATAATATGAATTGGTTTTTGTATTGAACAAATCTAATATTGAATTTATCTTTTTCATTTTTAATTTCTCCTAAATTTCAAAATTTATTTTTGGGATTGATATACATTTTTTATATTTTTCACACATTACACTGCTCGTACTATTAAAACCTAATTTCCGATAGGTAAGCAAGCGAAGGTAAAGGAAAGTTAAAGTGAGATAAGTATAATTGCATGCAAAAAAATCATTTACGCTGAAAATTTTTTGTTGACAAAATAAAAAATCATCAACGCAAAAACGACATATAATTGTTCATTCAATTTTGTGAACAATTAAGGTGTAACGGGTTCTTCGCAATTTATTGTTCCTAAAGCTCCCCAAGTTCCAAATTGACTTGCTCCATCAGTTACTTGTTGCGGAGTAGTGATGCCAGTTGAGATGCAGTTGATGGTATCGCTTATAAACCGAACAGAACCGTCAAAAAATCCGCCATTGACGCCGCCGGGGTGATAACTTGAAGCGGAATAAACTCCCCATGAAGCGTAGTTACCGCTCGAACAATTTGCAGTATTGGGCGGCAATACCGTACAAAAGGCACTTATATTAGGAGCACATCGATAAACCCAAATTCCACGATTGCTGCTATAAGTATTTGCGGTTGTACTGACAGCCGCATAAGAGTAGGATTCTTTGAGTAAAGTCTTGTAATTGGAATCAATATAGTTGAGACAATTACGCGGATTCGTATTTAATCCTCCAACACCATTCATTGAGGCTACTCCGGCTTCTTTGATGTCGCCGCCGTCTGTTACTTTGGTTTCACTGCAAGCAATTGTATTACTTGTCCCGTCGGTAATCGCGGCAATGTTTTTTGCATTGTCAGTGACAAAAGCTGCCCGTCCGCCAACTCCTGTGCCATTCATAGAACCATTATCATTGATGACATCAGCAACTGATATGACGATACTTGTTTTTGTTATTACTCCTTCGTCAGTTTTAGAATTAATATCCGAAGGGCAACGAAACGTTTGGATATTTCCTATAATCGGCGCTCGGGTTTCCCAGGGATACCAATTACCGCTCTCAGTTATAATTGCTTCATAGCGTGTTTGTTGTTCGAGGTAAGGAAGCAGAAATGTGGTTGCACTCCATTCATTATTACCGCTTCCGTTACGTTGGGATCGGAATTTGGGAAATTCTTGTTTTGTGTCATGGTGGTTGTGTAACGCGATTAGGTATTGCTTCATGTGGTTAGCACATTCCATCCGACGCGCCGCTTCACGCGCTGCTTGAATAGCCGGTAACAGAATAGCGATTAACACTCCAATAATCGCAATCACCACTAGAAGTTCGACTAAAGAGAAGCCGAAAGGTGAAGAACGAATAAAAGAGAAAAAAGTAGAAAATTGGCGTTCAACAGGAAATTTTTTTTCTGTTACTTTACCTCTTTTACTCCATTTGCCCCCCCCCCCCCCTGACTTCCCAAGTTTCGCAGCTTAACATTAATTTTGCCTGGTTTAACATGTTTTTTTTCTCATACGGGTTTGTTAGGGTGTCTTTTTGTTTGTTTCTTTTTGAAAATTTCAAATTTTTCATTGTCTCGCTCCTTATTGAAAGGTTCCACTTAAATTTCGCGACTCGCTTACCGCAAACAACACGGTAATAAATTACGCCGCGTGAGGAAAGTATTCTACTCGAAAAAAAACATAAGTCAATTGCAAAGTTTAAAATTTTGTAAATATTCAAGTCGTATTAATAAACCACCCCTAACCCTCCAGAGGAAGGGAATATTAAATTCCCCTCCTTCGGAAGGGTAGGGATAGTTTACCTCTTGTACTATAAATTGCGTGACTCAAGAGCGTTAAAGCTTGCTTTCCGATAGGTAAGCAAGCGGCGGCGGAGGAAACTTAAAGTGTGAACAGTTTAAAAAACAGTATCCGCATTAAATGATACAAAAATTATTTCGCAAGAATTGCCGTATTTGTTTTGATCATTCAAGATTGTCAACTCACCGTCGAATAATTCACCTCCCTCCTTCGGAGGGGTTAGGGGTGGTCTCGGAGGAGTTAAAGGCGGTTTTTTGTTGCGTTGATGTATTTTTAGGTTAGAGAAAAGGTCTATTATTAAAGGGAGCCGGATTTCAATGAGATATGAGTATATCCAAAGATGTTTTTTAAGAAAGGAGTTTTTTCAATGAAATTTTTGAATGTTTTTTTAGGTTGGTCGATTTCGTGTTTATTGGGCGATGAGACTTTCTGGGTTAGTTTATCAAGCGCGTCGGGAACGGTTAATGGTATGGCGAAAAATTTTGATTACGATTCAGACGAAAAAACTGTAACAATAAAAGACAACTATTGCGAATCGTATTCTTGTGGTACTTGCGCTCGCCAATCTTGGCAATGCAGCTCTTGTTGCTGAACTTTATCAACTTGATGAGAGTACGGTTCGTCGTTATTTTCGATTGTAT
>JAITDV010000332.1 GCA_031282385.1 Planctomycetaceae bacterium
TCGTTGCGCAAATTAAAATTTTTATCGTATTCATCTTTTACCTCTTTGGTCATTCGCTGTACTTCTCAAAAAAACAAATGAAAAAGCCTTAATTCCCAAGTTTTTTTTATATAAGTTGAATTAAGGAGGCGTGCGCAAATAAAATTACCTAAAAATTGCTATTGACAATTGAATTTACAACGTCAAACCAAAAAAATGTGTAAATTTATTCGCGCAAACCTCCTAAATACGCATTTGCATACCTATCAGAGATACACAAAAATAAAAAATATATGAAAAACAAGGGAAATTCGGTTGAAAATTTTTGGAAAGTACAGTTTAAAATACACCCGCATGAACCCGCTACTCAAACTGCACGACCATAATTATTGACCGTAACCGCTAACTAACAATCTCGTTTATTTGAACGAGTGTGTAGATTTGTCTATGTCCGGTTTTTCTTTTAGAATTTTTTCTACGGCGAAATTTTGCAATAGTTAATTTAGGTCCTTTAACGGTAGAGACCACTTCACCAATTACTTTTGCATTATCAATTTTAGGCGAGCCAACCTTAATATTATCACCATCACAGACAACAAGAACATTGTCAAATTCGATTTTTGTACCGGCTTGGATATCGCCTTGATAATCTATTGTGATTCTTTTGTTGATTTCAGCTTTGAATTGGTGGTTTCCTTTTTCAAAAATTGCGTACATTTTGTTTACCTTAAATTTTGTGTTGGGTTAAAATTTAAACTGTTCTCACTTTAAATTTCGTTTACCGCCGTCTGATTACCTATTGGAAAGCAAGCTTTTACGATCTTGAGTCCCGCAATTATTAGTACGAACAGTATATGCTCTTAAATCACACAATTTACAGTACAAGTCAGTAAATTGTTTTCAAATTCTGTTGTGTAAATTGTCGTATGAACTTTTGTTTCTGTGAATGCGTTGTATCAAAAAAAACAGACGGGCAAGCTGGAATTGAATAACACGAATCCAACTGCAACACGAATCAAAAGAGCAAACATTTTATCGGTATAGCACAACTTGACAATCCCCCCTCCAATTACTTACTTGCAAAAAACTCAATAATTCATTTGGGGCAACTTCTGCACTGTTTGTACTATCAATAGCATAACTCAAGATCGCTATTTATAGTACGGGCAATAATCGTGTTGTTATTTCGTGTTGTTATTTCGTGTTATTTTTGGATTGAAGTAATCACGCAATTGAATAGTTACAATAAACCTTTTCGCTAACCTGTAGGAGACCACCCCTGACCCCTCCGAAGGAGGGGAATAATTCGCATCCCTCGGAGGCGTCTTCTTATTCCCCTCCTTCGTAGTGGTTAGGGATGGTCTCGGAGGAGTTAAAGGCGGTTTTTCGTTGGTTTTTTGTTGCGTTGATGTATTTTTAGGTTAGAGAAAATGTCTAATTCGTTATCAACTAAACGACGCGACAAATTAAATCTGTAAGTGTACTACCATGAAATTCTGAAGTGTGATATGATCTTGAACCATTTGCAAGAAAGAGCAAATACACGCCTGCCCAATTCAACAATTGACCTCCCTTAAACTGTGAACAGTTTGATTAACTTTACTAGAATTGCATTATTACGGGGTGCGAACGATTGGTTAAATTATTTTCTACCGGCATATCATCACTAACGAGAAAAAAAATTAAGGTATCATCTCACACAAATCTTGCATTCAAATGCAATGATACAAACAATTATTTGATTATTTTGAGATAAAATGTACGAAATTATTCAATCAGCTAAAAAACGTTTATGTAAAAGGCTTTTAATACTTGGTCATCATTATCAACGTGAAGAAGTTCTCGTTCATGCAGATTTAATAGGCGACAGTTTTCAGCTTAGCAAAATGGCGGCGGAACGATCTGTTTATTCGGATGGTGTGAATGATTCGGTTGCGGAGTGTGAAATAATAATTTTTTGCGGCGTACATTTTATGGCGGAGACGGCAGATATTCTTGCGAACAGCCCGTCTAATCTTGCCAAACGCGGCGGTCGGCGTGTAAATGTTATTCTTCCTGATCTTGTTGCGGGTTGTTCGATGGCAGACATGGCAAGTTATGAATCGGTTTCGGATTGTTGGGAACAACTTTCAAATGTAATAGATATTAATGAACTTATTCCAATAACGTATGTTAATTCATCTGCGGAATTGAAAGCATTTTGCGGCGAGCGCGGCGGAATCGCATGTACATCGGGCAACGCAGAAGCAGTTTTGAAATGGGCATTTTCGAAAGGACAACGCATTCTGTTTTTTCCCGATCAACATCTTGGTCGTAATACGGCAATAAAAATGGGTATTCCAACATCGGATATACTTGTTTGGCGTCGTGGAGAGCCGGAGTTGGGAGGCAACAGTCTTGAGACAATTTGTAATAGTCGGATTTTGTTATGGGATGGTTTTTGTTGTGTGCATCAGAGATTTTTGCCCGAACATATTGACGAGATCAGAAATGCAATTCCAAATGTGCGAGTGATTGTTCATCCTGAATGTAAACAAGAAGTTGTAATGAAAGCAGACGAAGCAGGATCAACGGCATATATTTTGAAACGCATAACAGAATCGCCGGATGGCTCAAGTTGGGCGGTGGGAACGGAAGGCAGATTTGTTGAAAGAATAGCGAAACAAAACCCCAACAAAATTGTTGTCAATCTGGCTTTTCAGCCAAGTTATTGTTCAACAATGGGGCTAGTTACTCTACAAAATTTGGCAGAAATGTTTCAGCACATCGAAAACGGAAATCCAATAAATATAATAAAAGTCAACGAAAATATCGCCAATAACGCCTTAATCGCTTTGCAAAAAATGTTAGCAAACAGTTGAATATACTTAACTTATTTAGTTGCGGGATTGCAGGCATTCTGCGGCTGGATTATTACGGATGATATGGATTTGTAAGCGGGACGGGTTCGTGTTGTGTTGGCGGATTTGGGATTAAGGTTCTTGCAATTTTTTCAATTAAATCCGCAATACCTTCTCCTGTTTTTGCGCTTACACAAATGCCGTCAACTAAATCTACAGGTAAATCTGCTTTGTTGTAACAGGTCAACGTATTTTTTGTAACGTTATCTCCAACATATAAATTATTATCCGGCGCAGATAAATCAATTACACGAATCACAAGGTCAACTTCCTCAAGCAACTCCATACTTCGTTTTATTCCTTCTTCCTCGATTTCATTTGCGTCAAAATTGTTGATACCTGCCGAGTCATAAATTGCAACCGGAAATCCGTCTATCGCCGTTTGCGCAACAACTACATCCCGCGTCGTTCCTGATAATGGACTTGTAATAGCGCGATTATAACCAAGTATTGCGTTGAAGAGACTGCTTTTGCCGACATTTGTTTTGCCAGTCAAAATTACACGAAATGGTTTTATCAAATGTTGTCCTACCCATCTATTTTCTTCAATCCGATTTAGCCGTCTTTGCAATTGAAATTGTAATTGTTCAAGTTCAATTTGTGTTTTTTGATCTGTATTTGATTCAATAGTTTCATTTGCAATATTTTGATCTACGATTGCTGTCAACTTGCCGATCTCCGCTAATTCGCGTTCCATTGCTCCGTGATATTGATCAAGCAAAATTTGCGCAACTCGTTCTGTTGCCGCCAAAGGTAATAAACGTAATGCCAATTCACGTTGCGAATTTTTGTCCGCAGGATCGATATGATTTTTAGTTACTACGCCGTCGCGGGCAAAAGATTGTTCTATTGCGGTAAAAATCATATTGCCGCCGTGACAATGAATTTCAACATTGTCAGAATCAATTATACGTGCAACAACTTCTTCAAATTGATCAGTTTCATCGAGCCGTAGTTTGCCGAAATAAGGTCGCAACGGCGAACATGACAAACGGCATAAATCTGTTGCAGAAATAAATCTTAATAAAAAAATATCTTTTGCGTTTACTCCGGTAAGTAACAAAGTTGCCACACCGCCTCGTCCAGCTGGCGTAAGACGTACTAAAAATACTGATGATTGTTTCATAATGGCAAATAGATAAAACACATTTTAGAGTTCGGTAAATCAAAATTGATTTTGCAAATTTCTGATGGCAAATTTCTGATAGGTAATCCCGCAAACGTTATCTAAATTTCATGTGCGAATAATTTATGAGGTTTCAATAAGCGGTTATGTTTTCATTTATTTTTCGCGGTAAAGCGCGTCTTGACCTGGGATATAATTACAATCCGGTTCTGATTCCAACGGGTCGCCGGTAACAGCAAATGCTCTTGCACGGCTGCCGCCGCAAACATAACGGTATTCACATATTCCGCAATTTCCTTTGTAGTTGTCTGGATTCTGTAATTTGTTAAATAGCGGATGCTTTTGATAAATATCTACAACTGAATCTTGCGGAAAAACACCGCATTCATAAGGTAAAAATCCAGCTGGATAAATCTTGCCGTTGTTTGATACAAACATTATTCCGCGTCCGTCAGTTACTCCAAGCGGCGCACGGCGTCTCACCCGTGCAATGCCGTTTGGCGGAATGTCGTTGTTAGAGTTATTATTCGTTACGTTATTTGTATCAATTTTTTCTTTGCTCAAACGGAACGGTCTTGGCACGTCAAGCGGGTTGCCGCCTTGTCTCAAAACGAATCGTCTGTAATGCGGAGCTTCAGTTGTTTTGACGGCAAATGGTTTTGTTTGTGCGTGCTGCCAGAGTTTCGCAAAAGCGGTTTCGTATTCTTCTGCTGAAATCCGTTCTTCTTCTACGCCTCGTCCAACAGGAATCAGAAAAAACACCGACCACATAATCACTCCGCCAAAACACGTAAGATATTCAGCCATGTCATCGATCAACGCAAAATTACGGCGTGTAATTGATGTGTTTATTTGTACTGGAATTTGCAGTTTTTTTGCCATTTCAAGCATTTCACGTGTTTTGTCAAAAGAACCTTCAAACCCGCGAAACGCATCATGAACCGCCGCAACATGTCCATCAAGCGAAATACCCAACGCTTGTACGCCTGTAGATTTTGCTTTCGCGAATGCTTCGGGAGTTGCCAGAGGTGTTGCGGATGGTGTTAACGCAACAGTTAATCCGTTTTGAACTGCACGGCGTATCAGGACAAAAAGATCGGAGCGTTTCAATGGATCGCCGCCGGTAAAAACTATATTCGGCTTACGCGGAAATGACGCAACTTGATCAATAAGACGAAGCGAAAGCTCCGTCGGCAACTCATCAGACGACGCATTTTCTTGCGCAGAAGCGCGGCAATGTTTACAAACAAGATCGCAAGATTGTGTAATCTCATAATAAAACATCAACGGATTAACGCCAAAATCTTCTTTTGAATAAGGCTTAAATTGCATAAATCGACAACAAAAAAATAAAAAAATTCCAAACTTTCATAAACTGTTCACACGTTAAATTTCATTTACCACCGCCAGCTTTCCAATAGATAAGCAAACAACGGCAAACGAAATTGTAAGGTGTAATCAGTTTAATTTTTTTCAAGACCAATATAATAGCAATTAAACATAATTTTGAATAGACCTTTTCTCTAACCTAAAAATACATCAACGCAACAAAAAACCTACAACGAAAAACCGCCTTTAACTCCTCCGAGACCACCCCTGACCCCTCCGAAGGTTGGGTCAGGGGCGGTCGCCTACAGGTTTGCGAAAAGGTCTAATACAGGCGACTGATTAATTCTGATTTCGGAATGGAGAATTTGCGGTAACAAATTTTACATTCCGAAATCAGAAATCAGAAATTGCAAATGTTCCCTATTGTAATTTTGGCGAGATCGAGTAAAATTCCGCCCTTTATGAAATTGACGAAGTTTCCGGTAATCGGACAATATTGATTTTTGTACAAGAATTGCCGTCAATTTAATCGTGTAAATGTATATTAAAAAGAGAAAGTATTTTTTCTCTTAAAAAATTTACTTTGAGTATTATTACGTGATCTTACGTGATAACGTTAATTTATAGCAACATGATTCAGTCTGTCTGATTTTATTTTTGACAAATCGAAAATTGGGCTGTTGTGCTGTGGATTATTTGATGTAATGAACATGTTGATATGATTATGATAAATCAAATAAATTACTAATCGCGTAAGGTTAATTTTGTTTATATGGCAAAACCAGATTACTATGAAGTTCTTGGAGTTTCGCGTAACGCGAGTAAAGAGGAAATATCAGCCGCGTACCGTAAACTTGCGATGAAGTATCATCCGGATCGTAATCCGGGCAACACAGAAGTTGTCGAACAATTCAAACTTTGCGCTACAGCTTACGAAGTTCTTAACAACGACGAAAAACGCGCAATCTATAACCAATACGGACACGAAGGTCTGGACTCAAGCGGCGGAGGTACTCAATTCCGCGACGTAAATGATATTTATGCGGCATTTGGTGATCTTTTTGGCGATACGATATTGGGGCATTTTTTTGGTGTTGGTCGCGGCGGTCGCGGACGCCAACCTGCTCCTGGAAACGATATTCGCTGTAACGTAACTATTGATCTACACGAAGCGGCACGCGGAGTAAATAAGGAAATAACTTTTCGGCGTCATGAACCTTGTCCGACTTGTAACGGAA
>JAITDV010000380.1 GCA_031282385.1 Planctomycetaceae bacterium
AAGGAGGCGAATAAGAAGACGCCTCCGAAGGAGGCGAATAAGAAGACGCCTCCGAAGGAGGCGAATAAGAAGACGCCTCCGAAGGAGGCGAATAAGAAGACGCCTCCGAGGGAGGGGAATAATTCCCCTCCTTCGGAGGGGTCAGGGGTGGTCTCCTACAGGTTAGCGAAAAGGTCTATTTCAAGTATTGCAAAGAGTCGATAGTATTTCTTGTCCAGAGTTCTAGGACGAATAGACTCCAGATTCGATAAGCGTGATCAAATTGGTTATTGAAGTGTTCGTTGAGTAGTTGTGTGATATATTTTTTTTGGAAGTAACCTCGTTCGATTGTTTTTTTGTCTAGCAATATATCGCGTACTTTATCTTTGAGTTCGTTACGAAACCAGTGATCAATCGGTACTCCGAATCCCATTTTGCCTCGCCGTTCAATATTGGTCGGCAACAAATCATGGAATGCTTTCCGCAAAATATATTTGCCGCAACCGCCAAAAATCTTATACTTCAACGGCATCCGAACCGATAACTCCGCAATACGATAATCCAACAACGGCGCACGACACTCAAGACTGCTTGCCATTGACGCTATGTCAACTTTGGTCAAAATATCACAAGGCAAGTACGTTTGCATATCAACAAAACTAATCCTGCTGCAAAAATCTCTGTTCAAACAACACGACTCTGCCCGCCGCAAAAAATCCAACGAATCATAATCTGAAAATTCTGCTGCAAATTCATCGGAGTATAATTGCTGCCGCCTTTCGCGATTGAATATTGCTATCCATTGCAAATATCGTTCAAGCGGAGGCATTGCCAACGTCTCCAAAAATCTTTTACCGCGTCGTAATATTGAACGTTGTTTTGTTGACGCGGGAATAAGCGGACGGATTTTTTCGACGATAAAACGGCGTAAAAACAACGGCAATTTTGCACAAATGCTACCGTATTTAACCGCACGGTATCGATCATAACCGGCAAACATTTCATCTCCGCCGTCCCCTGAAAGTGCAACTGTAACTTCACGGCGAGTCATTTCGCAAAGTAACATTGTTGGTATTGCGCTTGAATCTGCAAACGGTTCATCGTAATGCCAAATCAAACGCTCTAACAAATCATCGATCTGCGGAGTAACTATAAATTGATGGTGAATTGTTTTGAATTTATTGGCGAGTTGTTTTGCGTATTTTGATTCGTCGTATTCTTTTTGTTTGAATCCGATGTTGAATGTGTGAATTGGTTGGGGGTTGATTTGTTGCATTATTCCTGCTGTGATTGACGAATCTATTCCACCGGACAAAAACGCACCAACCGGCACATCACTTCGCATTCGTATTCGAACTGCATTTGTTACGATTTCGCGTAGTTGTTCTTGCCATTCGCCGAATGAGGATTCTTTGTCTTCGTGATTCCAATTTGGATTCCAGTATTGTTTGATGTGAAAATTTCCGTTTTGCCAAACTGCATAATGTGCCGGCGGCAATTTTGCAATACCGCAAAAAATTGTGTTCGGATATGGAATGTATTGATATGTAAGATAGTCGTCGATTGAGTGTGAATCAATTTTGCGCGGTATATTTGGAATTGTCAGAATGCTTTTTAATTCGCTGGCAAAAATTAGTCTGTGTATATCGTACAGATTTTTTTCGTATGTTGAGTTATGTGTCAAATTGCGATCAGAGTTTGAGTCGGAATTTGGTTCGATTCGGTAAAAGAGTGGTTTTTTGCCCAATCTGTCGCGTGCTAAAATAAGCCGCCTTTTTTGTGTATCCCAAATAGCGATTGCAAACATGCCGTTGAGGTGAGTCAGAAAATTTTCGCCGTATTCTTCGTAGAGGTGAATAATGACTTCTGTGTCGGATTCGCTTTTAAAATAGTGTCCGGTCAAGGATAAATTATGACGCAGCGATTCAAAATTATAAATTTCACCATTGAAAACAATATGAACAGTTTGGTTGTGGTTGTGCATTGGTTGGCGTCCTGATTGTGTCAGGTCAAGTACCGCAAGCCGCCGATGTCCCAACGCAATTCCATGATCAATATATGTTCCGCGATCATCAGGTCCGCGATGGGCAAGAATATCTGTCATCGCATCAAGAACCGACAACTCCATCGGTTGTCCCAATCCAGACCAAACTGCACCACAAATCCCGCACATAAAATTTTTGAGTTAAAGTTAAAACTATACCGAACACATATTAGAATTCGGCGTATTATACTGTTCGTGCTATAAATTCGCGACTCAAGAGCGTAAAAGCCTGCTTTCCGGCAGGTAAGCAGACGGACGTAAACGAAATTTAAAGTGTGAACAGTTTATAATATTTCAAATTCTACTTGAAGTGTATATTCACATTAAGTATTGATAACTGTGCTAACGGCAAGATACGGACTACTGAACTTATTTGTGAAATTGTGAGTTTGTGTAGAAGTATGATTGAATTTCGGCATATACTGTTCGTACTATAAATTGCGGGACTCAAGTACGTAAAAACCTGCTTTCCGATAGGTAAGCAGGCGGCGGCAAATGAAATTTAAAGTCTGAACAGTTTAAAACGCAAAAAAAATGCGTTTTGCGAAAAAAAATGTCAATCATGTAAAAAATAATATTAAACCGCCAAGCCTTAATGTTGTAATTAATTATTCTACTACCCTCGACAGGATTCGAACCTGCGACCTACGGTTTAGGAAACCGTCGCTCTATCCCCTGAGCTACGAGGGCAAGAAGATAAGGTGATTATTTTTGTAATTTGGTTCTCGATAGTTTAAACCGTTCGCATGTTAAATTTCATTTGACGTCGCCTGATTACTTATCGGAAAACAGAGGCTTTTACGCTCTTGAGCATCACAATTTTTAGTACGAACAGTATAGTTCCGCAATTTTTAGTACAAACAGTAAATCTTATCAATATTAGACTCAAAAAAAGACACAAATAAATTCAGTCATTTCGAAATCAGTCATTTTGGAAATTTTCGCGGTGTGATTGGATTTCTTGGACGCTGCGTTCAATTAATTGCTTGCGAACAGAATTAAGTTGCGTAAGTAGAGATGCATCATAAACCGTATCACCAACTCGAACAATAAGACCGCCAATTGTTGCCGGATCAACAACACTGCGAATAATAGGTTCACCTCCAATAATACCGGCAAGTTTCGATGATAATGTTTTGAGAAGTTCAGAATCAATTTCAGTTGCAGTTGTAATTACAACCGGAATCCGCTCATGTTGTTCGTCAAGAATTATACAAGTCTGACGATAAATCGGTACAAGAATTTCAAGCCGATTACGGCGAGCAACAACACGCAAAAAATTCATAAACAATTTTGAAAAATACTTAGGAATAACCCTCTCAAGCAAAATGATTTTTTCTTCCGATGAGACCATTGCAGACGCAAGTACCTCCGCAAATTTCTCATGCGATTTTAAAATATTGACAAGCAATGCAAATTCTTCTACCGCATCATCAATTGAACTATTGTCGGTTTTGACCGCATTCAAATATGCTTTCGCATAAACTTCCGCTATCTTGTCAACATCAACATCCGCATTATATTCTGCGGCAAATTGAGCGTCTTGAGCTACATTTTCCATGATTATTATTTTCTGTTATTTTGATTTTACGTTTCTAAAAAACACTTTTAAATAAACTGCTCTCACATTTAAATTTCCTTTACCGCCGCCTGTTCACCTATCGGAAAACAGGCAGACAAAACGGCAGGGAATTATACCAAAATATATTCTTGGGTAAATATGCCCGATGAAAATTGAACTCAAAAATAATTATTGGCAGCAATTGTGTTGTTTTTGAATTGAAGGCATACCGTAACTGAATAATTACAAGAAAAGAATGAAAAGCCATGAAAATTTGGCTATACCGCTCGTACTATAAATTGCGGGACTCCAAAACGTAAAAGCCTGCTTTCCGATAGGTAATCAGGCAAAGGTAAAGGAAATTTAAAGTGCAAACAGTTTGAAATTTTTGGAAAGGATAGTTGTTTATTAAACGAAAAAATTGATCTTGCGTTGGATATGATTAATTGTTACTCTTACGCCAGTGATTTATGATTCAATGTTGGTTTTAATAATTTTGTTCTGCGTCGTTGTTTTCACGAATCGAATAGAATCAAATGGACAATTAATAATCAACTTTTATACCCTGAATTGTCAATTCAAAATTTTAAACTATTCACACTTTAATTTTCGTTTACCACCGCCTACTTACCTATATCGGAAAGCAGGCATTTGCACTGTTGTATTCTAAAGAGTTCTTGATATATCATGTTCAATTTTTTTTTCAAATCCAGTCCTTCTCAAGTTGATTCTCGTGGAGAAATTTCATCTTGGAACTCTAATGCGTCAATTTCTGTTACGAATAATATCCAGGCAGAAATTGAGGAGACATTGAGTTTTGAGGGACCGCCGGATTCGATGATTACGGTTGTCGGTCGTGTTTACCTTTATTTTGCAGGCAACGGTTATCTTGGCTTGCAAGCGGAGCCGGAAGTTATAGCTGCAACATGCGAAGCTGTGATGCGTTACGGTGTCGGCACGGCGACAACTCGAACTGCTTTTACTTCTCCGCCGGTTTTTCAGGTTGAGCGTTTGGTCAATGAATTATTTGGTACAGAGCGTTCATTTTATACCGCGTCGGGTTACATGGCGAATCAAATTCTCATCGAAGCAATTGAAGGAACATTTGATCGGATTTTTATTGATGAAGCGTCTCATTATTCTTTGTTCGATGCGACAAAACGAATCCGTAATTCACGTTGCCGTCCAATAACATTCCTGCATCGTAATTTACATGACTTGCGTGAAAAACTCGAATCGAATCTTCAATTACATGAACGTCCTTTGGTAATTACGGATGGAGTTTTTTCGTTGCTTGGTACAATTGCGCCGATTCAAGATTATATTGACTTGCTGGCAAATTATGACAACGCTTCATTATTAATTGATGACGCGCACGGTTTCGGCGTACTTGGTTCAAACGGACTCGGCACATTGGAACACTTCAACATAAATCCGGCATTGGCAAACCGAACCACACAAGATTCAATCGACGACTTTCATTTTTGTACAAATAATACACCCGAAATAACAACAAATCTTTATCAGGCGTTTTCGCTTTGTAAAGCGATTGGCGGCAGCGGCGGTATAATTTCGGGCAGTGAAGCATTTATACAACGTCTCAAAGACCGTACAACTGTCTATCACGGCGCAAGCGCACCTGCCAGCCCAATTGCCGCCGCAACTGTTATGGCGTTGTCGATTGCCGCTAAAGGTGAATTGAGAAAAAAGTTGAATGCGAATACTGAATTATTGAAACGAAAATTAAGTGAAAAGGGAATTGCCGTCAATGATAATCCGTTGCCTATAGCTATTTTGACGCTGGGTTCGGCAATGAATATGCGGCGAATACAAAAAGAGTTGTCAAAACGCGGTATTCTTGTTTCATATTTACCGCGTTATACAGGATTAGGGTCGCAAGGAGCATTACGTATTGCTGTTTTTGCAACTCACACGCCGGAAATGATTAATGAGTTGGCAGATACGCTTGGAAAAATCATTTGATAAAAAATAGACCTTTTCGCTAACCTGTAGGTGACCACCCCTGACCCCTCCGAAGGAGGGGAATAATTCGCCTCCCTCGGAGGCGTCTTCTTATTCCCCTCCTTCGGAGGGGTCAGGGGTGGTCTCGGAGGAGTTAAAGGGCGGTTTTTCATTGTAGGTTTTTTGTTACGTTGATGTATTTTTAGGTTAGAGAAAAGGTCTAATATAATTGCCGAATTTATTTTTTGTAACAATTATTGTAACGATTCAGTTGCGAGTACATTGATCGTACTATAATTTGTGTGACTCAAGAGCATAAAAGCCTTGCTTTCTGATGGGTAAGCAGACGGCGGTAAACGAAATTTAAAGTGTGAACAGTTTAAAATCATCACCCGAAAGGGCAGTGCCAAATAGCGCAACAAATTTCTGTATTGCCCATACAGGGCGTTTTTTGTTGGAGTCATTTCCCGCCGTGTTGCGGCGGGTTGTTACGCGTTGCTCCTGTGTAGTAGCGAAATCAAAAAATAAAACGACAAAGACACAATGCCAAATTACTGAATTGTTGATATTTTTGAATATGTTAAAAAAACATGACGACTGAATAGTTACTAATCATTTATTTACGCCGGTTCTTACCGGTTTTTACCGGATTTCACTCGTTCACTGAATAGATTTCAATTTACCAATGGCAAAACAATTTCGCCAGACAAATTTACCGAAATTTTTGCATACGCTTAAACAACCTGTTTATGTGTTGGATGGATCGGCGTGTCTGATATTTTGTAATCATGAACTTGAAAAGTGGACGGGTTGCGATGCGGCAAATCTTATTGGGCAACGACTCCGTTACCGTGTAACAACTTCACGTCTGAAATATGAAATTGTTGCCGCAGCTCTTGCTCCGCCGCCAGAGGTATTTGAGTATATTACAAAGAAAAATTCTGTTGCGAATCAGGTGTTGCCCGATGGTAAAAATATTGTCAAAAAAATCGAATCACAAAAATTTCACGCTGTACTTTCAATAGATCGAATCAATGTGATCAGTTGTCGTGTTGCCGAATTTATTCCGCTTGAGCCGTCTGGTGTTATTGTGTTAGTTGAAGCGGCGGACGCTTCATTGGCGGAGATTAAAAGCGTGCAACCCACAGAATTGCAACGTCAAATTGCCTCTGAAGTTCATCAAACATTGACGGTTTTTTTACGCCGTCAAGCGGGGCGTTTTCGTTGGGAGCGTATGATTGGCAGCTCACAAGTGATGCAAAGAATCCGGCGTCAAGGGCGATTGGCGGTTGATTCTTCGGCATCGGTACTTATCATCGGAGAAACCGGTACGGGCAAAGAGCATCTTGCATCGGCGATTCATTACGGCAGTCAAGACGCAGAACATCCAGGTGCAATTGTACCGATAGAATGTTCAGTGTTAAGCGAAGAATTAATCACTTCGACAATTTATGCTTTTCGTAACAAATTTCAACAAGAACAAAACGCAAGACATCATACATTGTTACTCAAGGATGCAGACAAGTTACCGGGTTCGGTTTTGGGAACGATTGTTGATTTTGTTAATTCAACGCCTGCGAATCTGCGGATTATTGCTACGTCAACTGTAAATCCCAAAGAATGGACGAATCATGAATCAATTCCGGTTTTGCTTGGTACGATAACAATTGAGTTACCGGCGTTGAAAAATCGCCGTGAGGATATTCCGCTTCTTGCGCAGATGTTTTTGGAGGAGCAAAACCATGAAATTAATCGTCAACGTGCCGGTTTTACTGCAGAAGCGATGGACGTTATGTTGCAGCATAATTGGCCACGCAATCTTGATGAACTTGAAGAGATGGTTATTGAAGCTCACGCTAACAGTAATTCTTCGCTTGTTACGTTGTCTGAATTACCGTTACGATTGAGACAAGTTTTTGACGCGGCAGCAAAACAAGAGCGCGATGATAAACCTATCAATCTGGATTCGTTCATGCAACAAATCGAGCGTGAATTGATCGAACGGGCAATAAAACTTGCAAGAGGAAATAAATCAAAAGCCGCCAAAATGCTAGGCTTAAACAGACCAAGATTGTATCGAAGAATGGAATTGCTGGGACTAATTAAATAAATTCTGAAAACCAAAAAAGGTAACCATTATGTCATGATATTATATTGAATTTTCCTATCACGTTAGGAACAGAAAAATGAATGTTTATAACCACTACTGAATACTTATGGATATTTTTTTATCGGATAATTGGAAAGAGGCTTGATTGTTTTTTTGTGTCGGGTACAATACGCGGCCTTTTTGATTTTATTTCGTGGAAAATTGGCGTGCAAAATTCTTGTAACAATCAATCCGATTTGTTGTGCGTGGATTGTTTTTGATGGTTGTGAATATTTGTACAATTAATCTGATGCGATTTATTGATCTAATTGCGAAGAGTTAGCAAATACAACATTTTGTAATATTTAAGTGGAATGTTTTTTGTGTTGTTTTTTTGAACTAAGGCTGAAAACTTTTAAACAATACAATAGCGTAGGGCAACGCCCTACGAAAGAATACTCCATAACTCAAGCCCTGAACAAAACTCAATTTAACATGCTCAAAAACACAATGTATTGCGTCTCACATAGATTTAATGATTACACCCTTTCAGGGCTAATTTTGTTGTTATCTTTTTCGTAGGGCGATGCCCTACGCTAATGATGTTGGGCTTTCAGTCCATTGACACGCAACCCATACCCATTGACACTTGACACGATTTTAGCTCAAAACAATTTTAAGCATTTCACGATGAAAAAACATTACACTGAATAAATACAATATTTTAAACTATTTACACTTTAAAGTTTCGTTTACCGCTGCCTGCTTACCTGTCGGCAAGCAGTTTTTTACGCTATTGAGTCGCGCAATTTACAGTACGCGCAGCACTCCACACTTAACATACTATTAATCTCTCATGGAAATTCAACCATTTATCGGCTATCGTTACAATCTTGAAAAGATTAATCGGCTTGACGATGTAGTTGCGCCGCCTTATGATGTGATTGATGATAAACTTCAAGATGAACTTTACTCACGTCATCCTAATAATGTTGTCCGTCTGATTCTCAACCGGATTTCTCCGACAGACAGCGCGGAAAATAATCGTTACGTCCGTGCGTCGAAAATCTTATCTGATTGGATTGCGGACAAAATTCTTGTTAAAGAAACAAGTCCATCCATTTACGTTTATCATCAGGTATTCGAATTTGAAGGGCAATCTTTTGTCCGCAAAGGATTCATGTGCCGATGTCTTGCAGCGCCGTTTGGGTACGGAATGGTTTATCCGCATGAAATTACCATGAGTGCGCCGAAACTTGACCGTCTTATGTTGACAACAGCGTGCAAGATGAATTTCAGTCAAGTATTCGGAATTTATCCAGATGACCAAAATGAAATTCAAACCCAACTTGACGCAGCGATTATTCGTAACGGAATTTCACCGATCACAGCAACCGATCACTTGGGCGTGCAACACAAAATGTGGGTACTCAACGACGCCGCAGCAATAGAATCTGTTGCCAATGGAATGAAAAATAAGCCGATTTTTATTGCAGACGGACACCATCGTTACGAAACTGCTTGTAATTATAGACAACAAATAGACGAAATGGGATTGTTACATAGTAAACATCCGGCAAATTATGTGTTGATGGTTTGTATTGCAATGGATGATGCGGGGCTGATTGTGATGCCGACTCATCGTCTGTTTACCGGTATTCCGCAAATAACAAGTGAAATTCTCAAATCAAAATTAGATGATTATTTTGTGTTGGAAGAAGCAGGATTAGGTATTGATGTTGCTCGTGCAGTTTGGGAGCGTATAAAAATTGCAGAAACTCAAGACGTAATCGGATTGTTTACGGCAAAAGATAAAAAATGGAATCTTACACGAATAACGGCAAATGGCAAAGAATTGATGGATAAAGTTGCAAAAGAGCATCATCCTGAATGGCGTGAGCTTGGCGTTAGTTTATTACATCGGCTTATTGTTGAGACGTTGCTTGGAGTGCCGGAGCCGCCTAAACCGTGTTATGTTCATCTTGTTGATGAGTTGATTAGCGAATTTAACGCCAATTCTAATAATTATCCGCTTGTAGCACTTGTTAAACCTGCCAGTGTTGCTCAGATCAAAACGCTTTGTTTGTTAAATGATCGTATGCCGGCAAAAAGTACATACTTCTATCCCAAACTGATCGCAGGTTTTGTGTTCAACCCTCTCGACGAATCAATGATTTAACTAAAGGAAACTTCTAAAAACTCATTTTGTCCACGAAATTTTTACAAAAGACCACGAATTAAATAATTTGTGCAAATTTATGTCAATTCGCTGATAAAATAAATTTAGGCTGAAAGCCCATTGCTAAAAATTCATTTCGCGGTAAAAACACACGCTATTGCATAGTTACGATTTAAGTTCTGAGGTTTTCGGTAATTTTTGTTGAATCGGCGGATTGTTGAGATGTAGGTTGTGTGATTTGAGTTTGTTTAAGGTTGTGTGCGGTGTTGTTGACTGGTTTCTTTTTGAAATAATACGCAATCAATAACACAAATCGATAACACAACAATATCACAATCGATGCAATAATCGAAACAAACAAACCAACAGAACTAATCGGATTAATTTCTGAAAATTCATAAATATTGGCATACTTCGCTGCATAATCAAGAAGAAACACTCCGGCACAACTTCCGCAAATCCCAACAACAAGTACACCATAAAGTCCTTCCGGTTTGCCTTTGGGTAACAAAGCGTTTGCCATCAGTCCGGCTACAGTTCCAAATCCGATCCATACGAGAACTGTGTTAAACCAAAGTTGTACAATTGGTGAAAAGTCTGTCATCTGTTCCTATCTTGATTAGAACGTGCTTCCTGCAAGTACGCGGCTTCGTTGGAAAATTGGTAACGCGGTCCAGGCGGGTGATATTCTACCTTATCTTTAAGATAACCTCCGCAAAGTAATGTCATCCCATGATGATCAACCGTACAGCCAGTCAAAACAAAAAACGATAACATTGCCAAACAAAAAATTACAAAAAAATAAATTCGACCGATTGAGCTGAATGTTTTCATGTTTTAATCTCAAATAAATTGTGTCTTGTTGCCTGACAAAAAAAAACTTAAATCAAAATAGTTACGAAACATCATGTTGGTAAAAATCCGTTACCGTCTGTATCGGTTATAACGGCATTATCACTTTAATCAATTCGTAAATCCGCAATGCATATTGCTTAAACTATTCGGCAACTATCCAGTCGTGCGTGTTTTATCGTCAACTATTATGTTCTCCCAAACCCAATATACCGCTCGTACTATAAATTACGAGACTCAAGAGCGTAAAAGCCTGCTTGCCCGATAGGTAAGCAGGCGAAGGTAAATTAAATTAAAGTCTGCACAGTTTAAATCCGCGCGGGACAACATCGGTTTCCGAACGGCTCTAATATTCCAAGCCTTATTTGTCAAATTACCCTTAGTAACCAAAAAATTCCCCCTCTCCACCAACGCGCCCTTATGCTCTTATGTTTGTTTGATATTAACCTTTTCGCTAACCTGTAGGAAACCACCCCTGACCCCTCCGAAGGATGGGAATTATTCGCCTCCGAAGGAGGCGTCTTCTTATTCGCCTCCCTTGGAGGGAGGCGTATTCTTATTCCCCTCCTTCGGAGGGGCTAGGGGTGGTCTCGGAGGAGTTAAAGGCGGTTTTTCGGTGTAGGTTTTTTGTTGTGTTGATGTATTTTTAGGTTGGAGAAAAAGTCTAATAGTTACAATCAATTAACCCAAAAAACTAGACATTTTCGATAACCTGTAGGAAGACCACCCCTGACCCCTCCGAAGGTGGGGAATTATTCGCCTCCGAAGGAGGCGTCTTCTTATTCGCCTCCCTTGGAGGCGTATTCTTATTCCCCTCCTTCGGAGGGGTTAGGGGTGGTCTCGGAGGAGTTAAAGGCGGTTTTTCGGTGTAGGTTTTTTGTTGCGTTGATGTATTTTTAGGTTGGAGAAAAGGT
>JAITDV010000434.1 GCA_031282385.1 Planctomycetaceae bacterium
AGAAGACGCCTCCTTCGGAGGCGAATAATTCCCATCCTTCGGAGGGGTCAGGGGTGGTTTCCTACAGGTTATCGAAAAGGTCTATTATTGCTTTGATAGTCGTGTTTTTATTCTTAATAACTGGACTTTTGCAAATAGTCATAATAAGATACAAATTGGGAACACCTTTAATAATTTATTTTGTTCACGAAAGATCACGAATTAAATAATTTGTGCAAATTTGTGTCAATTCGTGGATAAAATAAATTTATTGTCTAAACTTGCCAATCCTGAAAATTTCGGCAATTCTGTCAAAAATAGATTTTTGGAAGTTGCCGATTATGCGTGAGTTTGTTTTTATTGGACGAGCGGTTAGTTCAGTATAGAAGTTGATGAGATTAGATAAACTTCAATATCAGATCGATGCAATTGATCATGTTATCGCAGCTATAAACTCCGATAATATTATTCTTGACAATAATTTCTTTGCTAATCCTATTTTGCACAATACGCGCGGTATTGACGTGAAAATGGAAACCGGCACGGGTAAAACTTACGTTTATACTCGTCTTATGCACGAACTAAAACGCTGTTTCGGTTTTTTCAAATTTATAATTCTTGTTCCAAGTATCGCTGTCAAGGAAGGCGTTAGAATGTCGGTTACGTCTGATGATTGGAATAAACATTTCAGGCAGGAATTTTTGAATCAATGTATTGAATTGAGCGTGGTCAACGCTGGAGATTTTGAGTTAAAGAAAAGTAAACGTAAACAAATACCAGAAAATGTACGCTCTTTTTGCAATGCTTCAAGAACAGAAGAAAAAACGATAAATGTTCTCTTGTTGAATGATGCGATGCTTGCATCGGTTTCAATGTTTCGTAATGATTATGATTCTGCATTGTTGGGCAATATTAGTTGTCCTCTTATTGGTCTTAAAATTGTACGGCCTATAGTGATTATTGACGAACCGCATCGATTCAAGAAAGAAGGCAAGGCATGGAAAAACATAGTTGAGAAAATTTGCCCGCAACTTATTATTCGTTTCGGTGCAACATTTCCCGACAAAGAAACCGGAGCCGGCAATAACAGAAAAAAAGAAAAAGATTACGAAAATCTGGTTTACGATCTCAACGCAATACAGGCATTTAATCGCGGTTTAGTCAAAGGCGTAAACATTCAATATCCGGCTCTCACAGACCCCAACAGCAAGAAATACAAAATCACTAAAATCAAAAAAGGTAAAAACGCAACCTTTGGCAAAATTGAGTTGGCAGTCGGCGAGCGTTTGTCAATTGTTGATTCTGCATTTGAAGGAATGTTGACGCTTGAATACGATAAAAATTATCCGACTCAATTGAAATTATCTAATGAGTTGGTATTGGAAGTTGGTTTAGAGTTGAGTCCGCAGATTTTTTCAAACGATTATCAAAGTCTTTTGTTGTCGCAAGCGTTGGAGGTACATTTTGAGAATGAACGGAAGAATTTTTATCGTCAAAATATCCGAAATACCGGAATCAAATTGCCGTGGATAAAAACGAACAGTTTGTTTTTTATTGACAGTATTGTTACGTTTAGGGGAGTTGGCGGGGAGAAGGGTTGGTTGCGGGTAAAATTTGAAGAGTTGCTGAGGCAAAAACTAGAGGCGGAGATTGCAAATAGTTTTGGCGAGTACAGGGAGTTTTTGGAATGTTCTTTACGGAATCCGGAGGCGGCAATTGCAGGATATTTTGCCGAAGATAACGCCCGAAAAAATGATGCAATAATACAAAAAGAAGTTACCGATATTTTGCGGAATAAAGAAGCGATGTTACGTTTCAAAAAAGTTGATGGTTCATGGAATCTGCGGCGTTTTTTGTTTTCTAAATGGACGTTACGTGAAGGCTGGGACAATCCCAATATTTTTGTTATTACCAAATTGCGGTCATCGGGTTCGGAGATTAGCAAAATTCAGGAAGTTGGTCGCGGTTTGCGGTTACCTTTTGACGAAAACGGAACAAGAGTAACTCCGGCAATAAACGGAGAAGATTTTCGTTTGACGTATATTGTTGACTATTCCGAGCGGGAGTTTGCACAGAAGTTAGTCAGCGAAATTAATTCCGATGACGCGAATGTTGTCGACGAAAAATTAAAAGAAGGCAAAATCACAAGCGAAGAAATCTCCATTCAAAAAACAAATATCATTAAAAAAAAATACCGCAAAATCCAAAACATACAATAACAAAATTACTGAAAATTTTATTTTACGTTTGGACAAGATAATTGATAACGAACTTGATAAGTTAGTTGAGAAAATTTTTGCAAGTAAAGGAATATTTGTCAAACCAACAATAAAAGTTGTAAATAAGTTTATCGGACGCAATAATAATCACGTCAATCTAAAAACCAAAAATAACCAAGATATCGAAACAAATCTAGGAATCGTAAACTATGGAGAATTTCTGAAACGATTAAATCAACAAACCAATCTGCCAATCAACATTTTGCACTCCGGCATCATAAAAATAAACAAAAGAAAAAAAATAACAAATAACTTGTTCAATATTGCAACTATTAATAATATTGTTGAAGTTTTTGAAAAAATGTTATCTTCATCGTAGTTGAATTGTCGGTTTTATGTTTTAAACTGCTCATACCTTAACTGTAACTATTCAGCCGGGTATGCCTGTAGTCCAAAAACAACACAATATAATATAAAGTAAACAACTCTTATTTATCCAATTTCCCTTAGTAACAGACAACGCCAAAAAAAAATGCGCCCTTATTCTTTTTCTTTCAATGGTAAATTTAAGATAATATCAAACAAAACATAAGGACATAAGGGCGTGTTGGCGGGAATTTTTGGCTACTAAGGATAAGTTTGACAAATAAGGGTTGGAATATTAGAGCCGTTCGGAAAATTATGTTGTA
>JAITDV010000633.1 GCA_031282385.1 Planctomycetaceae bacterium
GGACCAAGAATATGGTACGAATTTTTCTGTAAACGGTAATGCCAAAATAGAATATGCTACAAAACTTCATACATATGGGAGAACATTAGGAAGTGAATTTCCCAAAAGAGCCCAAAAAAAAATATACGGAGTAATGTTATCGAAATTCGCTTACAATTCAGGGCTCGCATTGGAAGACTTACGTGCAGTGGCTGAACATGAAGTCAGGCATGTCAATCAATTTACACAGATGCGACAAATAGACAGCGACTGGGAAATATTAGATAAAAATTTCGTGAAGGAAGATCAGACCTATTTCATGGAAGCTAACGCTTTTGTTACAAATTTGAATTCAAAAGAATGCTGGTTAAATTCTCGCTACAACACTCTACTTTTTAGGGATTACAATTATGCGACTGCGTATGTAATTTACACGACAAAGAATGAAGAGACAAGTTTCAAAAATAGGAAATATCATAGAAACAAGGAAACTGAAAAATTATTGAAAGCGATGCGAAACATATTACAAACAACGTATTGGGAAATACCTTTCATTGAAATGAAAAATAAAAACTACAACGACTACTTACAACCCCCCGCTCCAATCCAACCATAAATTTTTTGATCAATTAAAATTAAATGAAACGAAAAATTATTTTAAGTATTTTTTTAGTGGTGGTATTTTTTATACCGTTTTGTTCTTCGCAAGAGGTAAAAGATTTTGACGAGTTTCGTAAAACGATGTTACTTGCAAACAAGACGTGGAATGAAATAAAACCTCAATCAGAAACAAAAGAATTTTATCAACGAGTGTTCACCAGAAAAATCATAGAAGCTATTGATAATCTGCGTAAAACTCCGAAATTTTATGATAACACGGCTGTTTCTACAGTTGTTGCAAGATTTGATAGTCTGCAATCATTTAGCGATATGGAGCTTGCAGTTCTTTTGCAAAATTCATTGTCTATTTCAAATATAACGCAATGGTTTGGGGATAATAAGATACCTTGGTGCCGATTAAACAAAGAACCTTTTAATTCCGGCAAATTTTTTTCAGTATTTCGTAATAATAGAGGAATTTTGTCTAATGACGTTGGTGATAATGATTTTGCTACTAATAGCAAGTCTATTTTATTGCCTCTGACAGCTTATAGTGGAGTTGATTTTGATGGTACTGTTCAATGGCGATTTGGACAAGATCCTCTCCCAACTCAATCGCGTCGTCCATTTTATCCATTGGCGGTTTTGTTTGAATCGGTAGGTTTATACGATAAGGCATGGCGGGTTCAATTAGAAGAGGACGAAGTTCTCTACTACAATTTTGACAATGAAAAAAAATATCATCGTTCTTTCTACATGAGTGCCGCCAACACCGCTTATCGTTCCGGTAACAAAAAACTCGGTTGGTCTTTTTTGATGAATGCGGCTGTTTTTGAAAATGAAAAATCATTTGAGCTTGCAATGGAAACGGCAAAACTTTGGATTGATGTTGAATCAGGCAAAAGGGAATTACCGGAACAAAAAATCTTGGTTGGTGAGATACGTAAAAATGCGTTTCTCGACATTGTAAAATGCTATCAAGAAGATATGAATGCTCATCCACGAGCATGGTTATTCGTTCAAGAAAATAAAAATGAATTTGATGATGCTGATGGTTTAATAAAAAAAATACAGAACAATTGGCTAGATAATATCAAACTTATCAATAGTATAGGTTTCGTTCACAAGATCGTTATGTATGGAGTTGAATTGTATCCTGCGAAAAATGATCCTTTATCTGTTAAGGTTCCTTGGCCTTTTCCTGAAGGTTCGATTGATAAGTTGAAGGCGAATATTCAAGAAATAACGGATAAAATTAAGGAAGATGAAAAGATGAATAAAGGTTTGCTCAATTGGTATCTTGGTAAATATAAGTTGCTGGTTCGGGCGAAGTATATTTCTTGTAACGATAAAGAGGTAATAATTGAAAGAGAAAACGGAAAACGAGAAACAATTGAAATTGCTAAACTTTGGGACGGTAACAAAAATTATTGAAACTGTAAATTTTTTTCTCTTCCGAAAAGAAAAAACAACAGCTCAATAAGCAACTATCTAATCGCGACCAAATCTAACTTGCACAAAACAACATTGCATAAAACACAATTAATTCACCGCGTTCAAACGCAACCTAATTTTGCGTTACAAAAATTCAGAAACCTCAAAATCTAACTTGCCAAACCAATATCGACGTAGTGTATAAAATAAGTTTACATAAAATACAATACCAATTCAAACACCAACAAAAGATTTTTTTGTATCATTTTACTTTATTGTATCAATTTGATCGAAATTATATACTGCTCGTACAATAAATTGCATGACTCAATAGTCCAATTCACAGTACAAACAGTATCAGACAAATTCGCCTTGTAACGGGCAATTCAGAAATATGTTGCGATATTTTTGCACAGTCCATTTATGGCGAAATATTTGTCAAATTTTATACTCGCAACTGAATAGTTACCATTATTTTTTATGCGCTTGCGCTGATTGCGGAGGTGTAGATTCTTTCCAGTAGTGCAAAAGCACCGCGATAACCTAGATAGGTTCTGTTGATTACTACCTCGTATGATGCCGGAAAACCAATCTCCACAACATACCCCCCCAACCTTTTCGCAACATCACGTTCCCAAGTTGTTCCAAAAATAATTGGCGGCTTATGTCCGAAATCACTGTTTTCAAGAATCTTTCTTACAAGATAACCATCCTCCACAAAATTTACCTCCACTGAAACATCATTAGCGAGAATACGAAATTCATTGGCAATAAATTCTCGCAGTTGTTCCGGCGGGTTGTCCGTGATAATGTGTCTTGCCGGAATTAAACCTAGTTGATTAACAAGAAATTTGCTCACCGCTAAAACATACGCACTGTCCCCAACAATCGCATACTTTGCCGGTAACCCCCACCAATACTCCGCATAAAAATCTGCAAAATGCTCAAGATAATAATAGTATTCCCTCTCCTCCTTGCGAATAAATTCATCAACACGCTCCTTGCCCAAACCTGCAAAATCCGCAATAGCACGCAAAAATTTTGACGTCTCTTTTGCTCCAATTGGTACAATCGGATAATGAAAAAACGGTTGATTATATTTCTCCGCTAAATGTTTTGCCGTCTCCAATCCCAACCACGGCGACAAAACAAGATTAAATTTCGCCTTCGGTATCGTCTTCCATTCTTCCGCCCCCTTGCAGCCAAAACCGAATAAAATATTCACCTTCAAACCAATACCTTCAAGAATCCGCTTGAGCTCCGCCAAATCACCGCGCCAAAACGTATTTTGAAACGGTAACAACGACCAAACATTGACAAGCAATTCATCTTTCTTGCCCTCATAATCTTTAACAAATTGATCAATAATCGCACGCGTAACTAATTCATGCCCCGCGAAATTATTACCTTTGAAACCTCCCGTTTCCGCGTAAACTATTGGTACTCCGCGTTGCTGAAACGGACTTACAACCGACCCAACATCATCACCCACCAACTCGCCGATACAACCCGTCAACACAACAAATAAATCACCGCGCATCACCTTCAACGACGCCTTGATCAACTCCTCAAGACGTTCATTGCCGCCAAACACAACTTCCTTTTCACCCGCGTTGACGCTTGGCGGAACAGCACCGCCGCTGTAACCGCCGCCCTGAAAACCGTTGTAAAAAGCCAATGCCATAAATTGTTTATCGGCACAACCGGGTCCACAATGCGCTATCGGAATAGCGCGCGGTATCGCCGCAACACTATACATCGCACCAAGCGCACAACCAAATCGTACTTGATTGATTGAATTAGTTTGTTTAATTTCTTTAGAATCTATTTTTATATTTGTTACCATTTTTATTAAAATTAATAGTTAATTGCCTGTAGACAATTTATAAACTGTTCACACTTTAAATTTCGTTTACCTCATTACATTCGAATGAAATGATACTTTTATTTTTATTTTATTGTTCGATTAATTCCGGGTGTTTTGCCAAAATGTATGGATCATCTTGTTCAAGCCACCAATTTGTGTAAGGTAATGTAACATGTTCGGACAAATCTTCGTGGAATTTTTTATGCGCAAGTACATCAAGAACCACTTCGCCAAGATTTACAATTCCGCGATAACCGATTGCAATATGTTCATCGCCCAACGGAGCAGCAGGAATACCTAGCCGCGAAGCTAACGGCGCAAGTCCGTTGTGCCGAATCAAAATGAAATCAGGTTTGATCTTTTTGAGCAATCCGTAAAATTGATGAGGTTGACGATTGCTTACGTGGAATGATGGTACGTCGCCGTAATTTTCAACTAAATGTTTGAGCGAATCTTCGCGCTCGTCTCCACTGTCATAAACCGGATCGTGATGGAAAACAAGCGAACCGTTCACCAAAATACCAAGTTCACGCAACACGGAAATTAAACCATGCGAATAAGCCGACCCAGTTGCAACATACCCCTTCACCCCCTTCAACCTCTCACGCAATTCCTTCAACCGCGGCGCAATTGCTTCTCGCTCCCGCTTAATATACGCTTCAACTTTATTCTCACGTTGCGTAACCCGACCTATTTCACGAAGCCACGCATCCGTTCCAACAAATCCGTAAGGTTGCGGCGCTTTGATTTCCGGCACACCGAATTCTTGTTCCAATGCGGCTGCCATGTATGTTGACAAGGTATAACAGAATCCGACAGTTGCAGCAGCTTCGGAGAGTTGGGCAAGTTGTTCGACCGTCGCTAAATCAACAACATAATTCACCCGCAAACCAAGCTCTGCAAGTATCGGTGTAAAAACATCCGATCCCCAAAGATTGATTACGTTGATCAAATCGTGTTGCTTTTTTGCCGGATTCTTTCGTACAATTTGCCGCAAAATTCCATGTTGTGTTGCGTCGAATCCTGTACTCCAATGTTTTGATCTAAAACCTTCACAATAAAGCGGAATAACCGGAATGCCAAATTTTTCTTGTGCCTCCGCCGCCGCACCTTCAATATCATCCGCAATAATCGCTGTTGCACATGAAGTTGAAATGAAGATCGCTTCAGGTTTATAGCGTTCGTAAACATCTTGAATAGTTTGATGCAATTTATAAATTGCGCCGAAAATCATATCGGACTCATTTAGATTCGTACAAGTTATCAAAAGATTTTCAACCGGCAATCCACGTATTGCCAGACCATTGCGATAAATTGAGTTGTACATTGGCTGACCGGCTGCACAGCCAATCGGCGAATGTTGCACCAACACCGCGTTACGAACATTGCCCGCCTGACATTCGACCATCTGTTCACTGCAAACCGAACCTTGCGTGAACGGACTTTTGATCTCGCAAAGCGCACATTCACGACGACCGCCGCCGCCGCAACGCGCTTTATTCGACAACTCCGAAAGCTCCGATGCTTTGCCCGTCCAACCAATAATTGTACCAAGACGCTGTTCACGCGTTTCACAATCCGCAACACGAAGATTAATTTTTTGTTTTATAGTTTCTGTTGTCATCTTTCTATTTTCTATACTGCTCATACTATAAATTGCGCGACTCAAGAGCGTCAAAGCTGCTTTCCGATGGGTAAGCAGGCGAAGGTAAACGAAATTTAAAGTGTGAACAGTTTATGAAGTTATATTAACGTTTTGTATTCTTGCACATGTTATACCGCTCGTACTTAAATTGCATAACTCAAGAGCGTAAAAATTTGATTTCCGATAGGTAAGTTAACAAAGGTAAACGAAATTAAAGTATGAACAGTTTTAAGTCGTGTCTTTTTCTTTTTTGTAACAAATATAAGAAACAAAAATGACTACAAGAACATGACAAACTTGAACGTAGTTTAAATCTGAAAATTCAAATATAAGAAATATGAATTACATATCTGTATATCTGTTATTTCACCCGAATTAAATATTTGAGTGGCTTCCCTCAATTGAACCTGTTTCCAAAGCGAGTAAGTGATCAGCCCATTGTGCCGCCCAATTTCGGAGTTGTTCAACAGATAACGGTTCTGGAGTTTTGGAATATTCGTGTGTTGCGATTTTTTTTGCGAGATTTAGGTACACGCCGGCTTGGGCAGATTCGGGAGCCGCTTCAATTGTTGTTTTACCTTGTAATTCGCTCTGCGTAACAGTTACGGAACGCGGAATGTATTCGACAATTTGCGTTTTAGTCTGTTTGACAAAATCATCAACAATATCTTTCGCGTAAGGTTTATTGATAGAATTTGCAATAACTCCGCCAAGCAATGCACCGCCTGAATTAGAATATTTTTTAATTCCGGCAAATAAATTATTAGCAGCATAAATTGCCATGAAATCCGACGACGAAACTGTGAAAACATGTTCCGCAATACCTTCACGAATCGGCACCGCAAATCCGCCGCAAACAACATCGCCAAGAACATCAAAAATCACAAAATCAATATCAAGTTCTTCAAATACGTGTTGTTGTTTGAACAGTTGCACGGCTGTAGTTATCCCGCGGCCGGCACACCCAACTCCTGGCGCAGGTCCGCCCGCTTCAACACAATAAATTCCATTGAATCCCTTAAAAACTACATCATGCGCATTTACATTCGACTTGTCTCGAATCGTGTCAAGCACAGTCGGAATATATTGCCCGTTTCGTAATGTATTCGTCGAATCACTTTTGGGATCACAACCGAATTGCATGACTTTGTAACCGAGTGTAGATAAAGCTGCACTGATATTTGAGGTAGTAGTCGATTTGCCGATACCGCCTTTACCGTAAATGGCAATTTGTTTGATTTTTTTTGCCATCAAAATAAACTCCAGTTAAAGTTGTTTTTCGTTCTCCGCGCCAATTCTGTTCGTACTATGAATTGCGCGACTCAAGAGCGTAAAAGCCTGCTTTCCAATATAGGTAAACAGGCGGATGTAAAGGAAATTTAAAGTGTGAAAAGTTTAATAATTTGACTTTGATGAAATTAGCCGTGTGAAAATGTTTCCATTTTTTCTTGATAAATTTGCGTTGAAAATTCATTGACTCCCGGAATACCACAAGCGTCGGCACGGCAATGTTTACAATGTTCAAAAACTTCGAGGTATTGTGTTGCTGCAGATTTTGCTTTCTGTAAGGCGTTACAATTCGGCGGCGTAGTATTGGCGAATTCACCTTGCGGAATCAACGGAATTATATTGAATATTGTTGCGCCGGCTTTGCACGCGGCGTAAGCGACGTCCGCAATATGAAAATCATTTATTTCTGGAATCAAGACAGTATTTACTTTGACAGTTAAACCTATTTTCGCTGCGAGTTGAATACCTTTTAATTGGCGTTCAATAAGAATCTTGCCCATTGATTCACCGACAATTTTTTTATTGTCCCAAAAAATATGTGAGACAATTTTTGAAATTATTTCCGGTTTGACAGCATTTATCGTAACAGTAATTGTA
The DNA here is from genome assembly GCA_031282385.1 of Planctomycetaceae bacterium. Lineage (GTDB taxonomy): Bacteria > Planctomycetota > Planctomycetia > Pirellulales > Thermoguttaceae > WRKP01. The sequence continues at coordinate 7,413 of JAITDV010000633.1, forward strand.
CGAACTCCAACATCAGGCAAACTATCAACATAATCCGGCAAACACAAACCATTCGTACTAAGACACATTATCAAATCAGGATATTTCTTGTGTATCAAATCAAAAGTATTTAACGCAACATCGTTGGCAAGAGCATCACCGGGTCCAGCAATACCGACAACCGTAATTTCAGGACAAAGACGTAAAGCACGATCAACAATCTTGAGTGATTGTGTTGGCGTAAGTATTTTTTTTGTTACGCCCGGACGTTGTTCGGAATCGTTACGAGACCTGACGCAAAATCGGCATTGAATATTACAAGCATAACTAACCGGCAAGTGAATTCTTCCAAATTGACCATGTGCATTACTGTTGAAACAAGGATGTTTTTGACTTGGTTTCGTGATGTTGGTGGATTGTTTGGGGCAAGTTGTGTAAATTGACATTAGGCAGTTCCGTTATGGTTAAGGACAAGATGTTACACGAAAATTATTGTAACAATAAATAAAACATCGATCAAAAATCAATGATTCGCATAGAAGCAACACTTATGCCAGACTTGCCGGATATATTTTTTAACTATTCACACTTGAATTTTCCTTCACCGCCGCCTGCTTACCTATTGGAAAGTAGGCTTTTACGCTTTTGAGTTCCGCAATTTATATTTTGAACAGTATGCTGCAAATTGTCGTGATTTAGATTATGATGTTAGAAGTTTGCCTATTATTATTGACAGATACCCATGCTATTTGATATTGTCCGTGAAATTTCACGGTTTGACAAGAAAAATAATCGTAACAATTCAAAAAACGTAAATGGTAGCGAAATTGATAACTATTCAGCCGTATTTAATAAACCACCCCTAACCCCTCCAAAGGAGGGGAATTTAATGTTCACATCCAGAGGAGGAGAATTTAATGATTCCCCTCCTCTGTAGGGGTTAGGGGTGGTTAAAAACATGATAGTTTTAAGCGGTTACTGCACTGCGTTGCGTTTCCGCCTGTTATAAAAATTTTTTCGCGTAGAGCTGCCGACTGAATAGTTACGAAAATTCCACCGAAATATTACAAAATTTTGAATCCCCCCTTGTATATTTTTTTTTTGAGTTATACTGAGTTAGTTTAATGTCGGGGGGGGGCGAAATTTCGGAAATTTCAGGTTGACGGAAATCAGAAATAGACCGTATTGTACAGAACAAAATTTGAAATGAGTATTCAACAAGTTAATTCAAAACAACAATGTAATGACGAGTGCGGCAACAAATGCAGCCCGCAAGTTGAACAGAACGGTCTATCACAACCGCAAACTTGGAGTGATTCTTTACCTGATATTGTACGCGGTAATTTAGAAGCCCGACAAATGCTTCCATTGAGTTATATGGAGTTGATTCTGACAACGGATTGTAATTTGAAGTGCAGCTATTGTTTTGAACGGGACAAGAAGCCTTTCAATATGTCCGAGGAGATTGCATTTGCAGCTGTTGATTTTTTGATTCAAACGTCCCGCCAAATCAAAAACTTGACAATTTTGTTGTTTGGCGGCGAGCCGATGATGAGGTTTGACCTTATTCAAAAAATTGTCCCTTATGCCAATAAAAAAGCTGAAGCTGTGGGAAAAACAATCGGTTGGGATATGACCACAAATGGAACATTGATCGAAGAGGAACAAGCAAAATGGATGGCGGAACACAAAATCAAATACTTGTTAAGTCTGGACGGAGCGAAAGAAGATCATGACCGTTACCGAAAATTTCCTGATGGGCGAAGTTCCTACGAGTTGATTATGGAACGGTTGCCGATGATGAAATTGTATCAACCGTGGATGGGAACAAAAATGAGCGTAACGCCGGAATCAACTTTGAGACTTCGCGACAACCTTTATGAGTTGTGGAAAAACGGTATCAATCAGTTTATTATCGGTTATGCACATGGTTTGGATTGGTCGGACAAAAACTTACTGAAATATGAACAAGGAATGTTGGAAGTTTGTGAATTGTATTTGGAGATGAAGTACAACAATCAATATTTTCGGATTACCACATTTGAAGAAGAAACAATATGCAACATCAAGGAAGTTCCTTT
>JAITDV010000490.1 GCA_031282385.1 Planctomycetaceae bacterium
AAAACATAAGAGTATAAGGGCGTATTGGAGGGGAATTTTTGGCTACTAATGGTAATTCGACAAATAAGGGTTTGAATGTTAAAACCATTCGGAAAACGATGTTGTCCCGCGTGAATTTATTGGTCTTGGGTAACAGAAGAGTTGACGCTGCAACTGGAGTTAGAATATTATTTTGCAAACACTCTGTTGAAATTACAGTGTCTTTCCAAGTAATGCCAAGTATTCGTGAAAGAGCGGCAAGTATTGCAGGAAGCGATAAACTTGTGCCTTTTCATACAGACAATTCCAATTCTATATGCGGTTCGCCAAGTTTTTCGTCCGATAATTTGCAAATAAAATCGAAAACTATTTTCGCGGCGTTGTAAGCGTTTTTGTAATTTTCGTGTTGTTCATCTTGCAAAACCGGTTTGCCTGATTTTAACCGGAAAATATCAACTCAAACCAAGCGCACCTACTTTGGTATCTTCATCAACTTGTAAAACAGGAACAAAACCTTGCGGCGGACTTGCTATCTCTTTCGTATTCGGAGTCGGCAAATTTACTTTTTGTTCATCGGTCAAACGTTGATATAACCACGCAAAACGTTTTTGTATCCAATCGACATTGCGTTCACGCTCAACGTAACCGGCAATTTATTCAAGTGAACATTTTCCGAAGTCCGCCCAAAAATAAATATCGGAAGGTTGTTTTGGAGGCATCTTTTGTTACTATTCAAAGATTACGTCATATCCTTGTGTAAAACGAATAACTATCGGCAATTCCTTTAGCAAATGAATTTTATTAGGCAAATGCTTTAGTTTTATTATCCAATCAGTCGGTTGATTGTCATCACGAATAGCGGGAATGTGTCCTAATCGTACTCTGTTGACAGCAGGCGAATTGTCGTTTTCATCTTGAATACGAATTCGCAAATCGCCGTAATCGTTTAATACTGTTCGACTGATATACAACGTGCCGCCTTGAGGAGTTTTGAATTCATTATTAGGCGAGTCCAGAAATTCTTTTTGTTGCCTGTGAAGTTTTCCGCTATCATCTGCCGCTTGAAAAATCGGAAATTCGATTTTCGTTTTTGCTTGCGGATTATATACAAGACGCCGTGCATTGACAGTATAATTATTGTTAATTTTCCACGTACAATTATAGACCGGCAGCTTGACATTACGATAAGCAAATTCCAACAAAGCGTATTCCCGTTCTGTAATTGGCGTATTGATAACCGGCAGACGTTCTTCTTCCGGTATCGGAAATTTTGCGAGAAATGCTTCAAGAAATTCAGCGCACTCATCATCAATTTCAACCTCCTCGGCATCTTGAAACCATTTAGTAAAATACGGTTTCAAATCAGGATAATCTTTGCCGAAACGTTGTTCAAAAAGATAAAAATCTTGCGCGTCTATCAATGAAATCGCTAAGTCTTCGCTTGGATAATTTGCCATTTCAAACCAACCTTGTTCGCAACGCTCTTTAATAATGTCGGAAATCTTTCCCACAAATTGTTTTTTTGTTAACAAGGATGGCAATTCATCAATTTTCGATTGGTCGCCCAAAGACGCGAGCCGGCAAGCGTACTGAATATACGCTGTTAAATCATCTGCATCTTGTAACGGATTGTTTTCTAATCGGTCAAGTAATTCGATTTTTGCGTTATCTAAAATTGACATAATGTTACCTACTATTATTCTCCCCAATGATCAGCAAGAAGTATTTGTTCTACTTGTCTATCTGGATTATTGAAAGTAAAAATTTTTGCGCGTTTTCGTTTGTCTATATATTTTCGCAGCGACTTGCTTTCGCCGTTTTTGATGTCTTTGCACCAAAACCGAAAAGCAGTACAAACAATATAAGGAGAATCTTTGCCCTTTCTGACAAATGATTCCGCAACAACTTTAATTTGCCGTTTAATATCAATTGCTTCGATTGTTTGATAGAACAACGGTTTTCCTTTGCTATACTCTTTTTTCGTCAAAAAGTGAAAATGCCAACGAATTTCTGTACACAATTTTAACAAAATATCGGACGCAAGTTTTTCATATTCATGACACAATTGTAAAAAATCCGTATCGTTTTTACCGTTACATTGACAACCGACCAATGCGGCGTCAAATGTTTTTTCATTGAAAAATACTTGCCATTGTTCGTCAGGTTGAAAGACGTGTTTAATCACGTGGTTTTTCAAATCTTGTGAAAACGAAACAGTATCAAACGGTTCTGACACTTGAACATCTTTAATGTCAATCATCATTTCTTTTCTCCTTCTTTTTTGAATACTGAATTAAACAACGGTTTGAATAGTTCTTTTGTTTCTTCCGGTAGCGGTAAAATTTCTGTTAAAATTTTGTAATATCGTGAAAGAATTTTATCCGCATTAGAACGAGATATTGACAATAAATCAACAATTTGTTCTGCATTGAGCGGACGATACATTTCTTGTAAATTTTTTTTGTCAATTTTACGTTTTATATTTTTTTCTTGTTCGTTATCAATTTTTCGTTTCATTTGTTTTCTGTAATCATAAAGTTGCTCGGCAAGTTTATTTATTTCTTCGTCAATTCGTTCTTTTGCAAATTTATGTTCTCTTTGAATTTTTACATCCGGTTTCATATCGGATTTATCAACTTTGGCAACAGCATGATGAACATGCTTCTGCAATTTTTCCATTTTCGTATTTGTGTAATCAATTCGCGGATAGAGTTGCAAACCTGCTTGTTCGTATTCTTTGCTGAAGTTGCCTGTTGATGTTTGGGCTGGAATAACTAATATCCAATTATCTGCAAGAAAAATTTCACATAGATTCTTTTTGTCGTAGTACATTGCTTGTGTTTCGGGTGATTCAATATTTTCGGTAAATGAAGGTTCTTTACTATCGTCGTTGCCAAGATATTTATCGTATTGAAATTTTTTTGCTTTTCGTCCGGCGGGCGTTTTGATCAATGTATTCTCACGACGATACTTGATAAACATTTGCCGTATAATAAACGAATTACAGAGAAACTTAAAAACATCTCCGCCGTATTCTTTGTAATTGTAAGTCAAAAATCGTGTTTTTTCCAAAACTTCCTTGTGATAACGTTCATAGACAAAAGAAACAAAATCATCAATATCAATTTCGGGATTGTCAAATCGATATTGCGCTGTAGCTTTGTGGAGTCGTCCGTTGATTAATTCAACACTGATTTTTTCCCAAATCGTTTCCCAACCGTCAGCAAGTTCCTGCAAACTTTGGCACTCATGAGAACTCAATTCAAAAGATTCGTTTTTATTCATCGTTCTTGTTCCTGTTACCAATAATATATTACTTGTACTATAAATTGCGCTCTTGAGTCACGCAATTCATAAGATGAACAATATATAAACTCCTCAAAAAAATACAAGCAATGAAAATAACAAAATAACAAAAACGTCTTGTTACCGATTTATTGTTACAAAAAATTGTTGTGTGTTTGTGTAATTTTTTTGTG
>JAITDV010000543.1 GCA_031282385.1 Planctomycetaceae bacterium
ATGGGCAAACCGGGTCCGCTTGAAAATGTTTCAGCCGCCGGACCTTACATGAAAGGCGGAAAACACAACTGGAGGGTTGCGGAATTTACTTATCCGATTTTGCCGTCACACAAAGGCGGCGCGATGTGGTTTTATTCGTTACCGGATCATGACCAATTGGTTCATCCGGCGAAAAAACTGTTCGACGATTATCTTGGTGCGGTCAAATACGGGAATATTTTCTCTATTGACGTTGGACCCGATTACAACGGAAAACTTCGTGAAATTGATGTAAAAACGTTGCGGGAAGTCGGACAACTTATCCGCGAACATCAAAAAAAATTGATGCGCCAAAATAATTCAAAGAAAGAATTACCGAAACTTGATATAAACTAATAACACTTTAGCTTTCCTTTGCCGACGCCTGCTTACCTATCGGAAAGCAGGCTTATACGCTCTTGACTCACGCAATTTATAGTACGAATATTACAATACCGCCGCTACACTCAAAACCCCGTCTACAAAGTAGTCTTGATTTACCAGAAATAAAGACCATTTAACGGCGATTTTTAATATAACACGGTTAGACTTTTCGGCAAAAATTAACAACTTATAATGGATAAACGAAAACTTATTAAAAATCATTGTTGGCAAAAAAACATTCAATATAGCGAAAACAATAATTGCTATTATTGACGAGTATATTCGTACCAGAAAGGGTGCTTTTCAGCGTTTTGTGTTTCTATTCAATTGTCTAAAATCCAATAAACGCGTACTGGTTAATTGTTTAGTTTGTCTCGTTCCTCCGACAAACATTACCATTGCAACACTTATTTACTATGTCTCCATTAGTAGCCGATCATTGCGTTAAGATACGTCTTTATGCCCTTGTTTTTTTGAGGTGATGGAATTTTATCGAAAAAAGTTGAACAAAAATAAAGGCACAGGGGTAAAATCACATTAAATTTTGTTTATTTTTTTGATATTTCCTATTCAAGCTAGATAGCCGGATCGTTAATGATTTTTTTAGCAGCATAATCGTTGTTATCTGTAACTTTTCTTATTGGTCAAATTTTTAGTTCTAATTAATCCGAAAAATAAACTTGCATGGTTAATTTTACATAGTTCACACTTTCAATTTCCTTATACTGCCGCCTGCTTACCTATTGGAAAGCATGCTTTTATGCTTTTGAGTTGCGCAATTTATAGTATGAACAGTATATTCAAGGTTGATTCGCGTTTTTTGCCTTTGAAGTTTTCGATTTATATTCGGCAAATTCTGCCTGATTTTGCTAAATTGTTTTTTGTAACATAAATTCAAAATTACATAATTTGGCATCGTTGACGTAAACGACCTAAACCCCCAACGTCAGTGAAAAGGTGCTGCAAATGGTTCTTTTGAAAAATCATTTGATTGGAAATATAACCGATGAAAACAAAAAAATTTTTAGTTATCGGAATCGGGTTAAAACCCCGCTTGAACAATCTCACATGATCGATCCTTCATCTGTGATGCGTTTTACGCATCCGTTGCCATTCGGTGCAATTTTACATGATAACGGCGTACAATTTGTTGTCATTAGCCGCCTTGCGCGGTCAATGAAATTGCTTCTTTATGATAAAGTTGAAGCTCTTGAACCGTCGGAAATTATAAATTTTAATCCCAAAGAAAACCGTTGGGGTCATGTTTGGTCGTTGTTTGTACACGGTTTAAAGGCAAAACAATTGTACCACTTTCAAGCAGATGGACCGTTTGAACCTGAACGGGGATTAAGATTTGACAGTCGCGCAAGATTGATCGATCCTTATGCAAAAGCGTTGGCTGGCGATTTCTTGCCGTCAACAGATGGAATTGTTCGGCCTCCCAAATGTGTGGTAATTGACGATGATGATTTTGATTGGCGCGGCGACAAACATTTACGTTACGATTTATCTTGTTCCGTCATATATGAATTGCATGTCAAAGGATTTACGGCGTCCAAATCAAGTGAAGTACAACATCCTGGAACATATCTTGGACTGATTGAAAAGATTCCGTATTTGAAAGACTTAGGCGTAACGGCGGTTGAGTTGATGCCGATACATGAATTTCCGACGAATGCTTCTGATGGTTCCGAGCCGAAGATAAAAAATTATTGGGGTTATGATTCGATGGCGTTTTTTTCGCCGCATAGAGGTTATGCTTACGGTAACGAACCGGGAGCACAAGTTCGTGAGTTTAAGGAAATGGTTCGCGCGTTTCATCAAGCTGGAATCGAAGTGATTCTTGATGTAGTGTTCAATCACACTTGTGAAGGAAATGAAAACGGACCGACATTGAGTTTCAAAGGACTTGACAATCAGATTTATTACATGTTTGAACGCGGACAATATTATAAAAATTTCAGCGGTTGCGGTAATACGGTCAACGGCAATCATCCTGTTGTTCGGGAATTGATTTTTAATTGTTTGCGGCATTGGGTTCACAATTATCATGTTGATGGATTTCGGTTTGATTTAGCGTCGATTTTGAGTCGTGATCAAATGGGCAATTTGCAAGCAAATCCTCCGATTATTGAAACGATATCCGAAGACCCGCTTTTAGCAGATACAAAAATTATTGCGGAAGCGTGGGATGCTGCCGGTGCTTATCAGGTTGGTTCTTTTGGGGCGTATGGTTTGGGATCGCAACGTTGGGCGGAGTGGAATGGTAAATTTCGCGATGATGTGAGGCGATTCTGGCGCGGCGACCAATGTATGACAGGCGCATTCGCAACAAGACTTTCAGGGTCAAGTGATTTATATTCACACAACGGTCGCGGACCTCATTGTAGTATAAATTTTGTTACAGCGCATGACGGATTTACAATGAACGATCTTGTTTCGTATAATTACAAACACAACGAAGATAACGGTGAACAAAATCGCGACGGTGAAAATAATAATTGTAGTTGTAATTATGGAGTTGAAGGACCGACGAACAATGTTGAAATTTGCGCGGTGCGTAACAGGCAAGTTAAAAATATGTTGGCGACATTACTTTTAAGTCAAGGTGTTCCAATGTTATCGCAAGGTGATGAAATACGCCGAACACAACGAGGTAACAATAACGCATATTGCCAAGACAATGTAATATCTTGGTTTGACTGGAGACTATTGAAAAAAAATGCTGGGTTGCGTAGATTTGTACGTGAATTAATACGGTTTCGCAGGCGTGAAATAACTGTAAGGCAACCGCATTTTTTGACCGGACAACCACGAACACCCGGCGCGTTACCGGACATAAGTTGGTATGGAGCGCAAGGTGGGGCTGTTCCTTGGAATGTCGCGTTGGATCGGAGTTTGGTGTGTTTATTGGCGGCGATTCCGCCAACAGCTGAGCATGAAGGGTCGCGATATCATATTTTGATGATGTTTCATGGAGGTTGGGAGTCAAGGGATTTTTATTTTCCGGCGGTTTGTCAAAATTTCAAATGGCAATTGTTTATTGATACCGCCGCCGAAGAACCAAACGAGTTGTTCACTGAAGGAAGCGGTCCAAAACCAAACTTAAAATCGCCATTAAAATTTATACCACATTCAATGCGTGTATTTCTTGCGGATGCAGAGTAACAATTATATTCATGTAAATGTCCAGTTTGGTTTTGCAATAAGATAGAACTGTTAAAACGAAACTGAAAACAACGTGTAATTCTTGTGTTTGTTATGTGTGAATTGTTGTGTTTTTGTTTATTTATTATTGTTACGATAATTTTTTATTGTTGCAGGACAATAATTCTGTGTTGATGGTTTCACCAACTTGTTGTTCTTAATAGTACAGAAAAATAAACTTTCACAGTAATAAATAATTGTGCGTGTGAATATATTTTTTGTCCTGTTGGTACTGGAGTTTTAACTATTTAGTTATGTTATCATAAAAAGATGGCTAATCGTGAATTGTTAGTTGATCCGGTTCTTTATGATGTGAACCATTCTATTGTTGGTGTGGAGGAAATACGGCTTTATAACTCGCAACGTTTTGAAATGGAGCAGTTGACTGGAATACTTTATGAGAGTTTTGAGGACAAATCTGTTGTT
>JAITDV010000559.1 GCA_031282385.1 Planctomycetaceae bacterium
TGATCCTGTTTCTGTTAAAAGATAAATTAAAAAACTACCCAATGAGAAAATTAATAACAAACATATTAAAATTGTTTTAACATGTGCCGAATCAAGTTTCTTAAAAAACCAACTCCGAATTAGCATTGCTGTTACTCCGTAGTTGAAAGTAAAAATTACCAACGCAAGCAACAATGGTATATGTATTTCGTTGTCTTCATATTTGATCTGGAAAAATCTCAAATCAGTTGTATTCGGTATCAACAGCATCTCAAAAATACCAATAAAAAATACCATCATCAAAATCCAAACAATACCACAAGCCGCGCCGCTGTAAAACGGAAATACAATCATTCTTAAAAAAAATGATTTTGGTAAATTCCTTCGGATTCTTGTTGACCATTGATCACGTTCACAAACCATAAATATAGTCAAAGTAATTAACGCGATCAAAGTTATTGCCGCAACATAAGTATAATAGGTTAATGGCAAGGTCGAGAAAAATTTTGACAACACGACAATTAAACCGACAGTGATCAAAAATATTGATGTAAGTGAAATTCGCATTGGAAATGATCTGTTTGAATTAGGCGGCGATATTACTACAGTTGCCCCGCACATCAACAGAGCAATAAATCCTATAGAAAGTACAATTGATATATAGAATATAGGATTTAATAGAAAACTTGAACTGCCTTTCATTATTAGAATATGTATCATGTCTGCCAAAAAACCATTCGAGAAAAAGAACAAGATAAAAGTAGAAAACAAGGTTTGGATGTTAGCATTTTTTGTTTTACCGGATAATGCGACAAGAATTGCGTAGGCGTTTAATATTTGAAGGAGAATAAAAATAATCGCAAATACAATTACAATTGTTTGCGGCTCAAGACCTCTCCACAAATAAGCCATTGTAACAAACGGCATCGTTACACTCATTAGAAGCAAAGTTACAATAATACTGGAGAGCATTTTGCCGCAGACAATAGTTAGCGGCGTCATTGATGAGAAGAACATTAAGTCCTCGCTTATTTTGTCCGAAGCTGTATTCCAAGACGTCCGCACAACAATTACAAAAAAACTTGTAATATACATAATATATCCAAGCGTAATGAAAAGTTTCTGTCCATTTGTCATTGAACCTGTAGCCATCGCAGACGACAACACAATTAAACAAGCCGCAACAAGCGCAACAACATAAAAACTAATCAAAATTGTAATAAATTGATTACGGACAAATTGACGAAGTTCGCGAATAAGGAGCGGATTCAAATTATTGTTGAAAAACCGGATCATGATTGTGAGTTGTTTGCACTAAAAATTCGTCAACATTCGTCAGGCTCGTCTAGCGGCAAACTCATTTACGCCTAAAATCAACGAATTTCAAAGTCTGTTTGGTATAGTTTTGAATAATGTTTAAACTTTTCACACATTAAATTTCCTTTGCCGCCGCCTGTTTATCTAACGGGAAGCAGGCTTTTACGCTATTGAGTTGCGCAATTTATAGTAAAAACAGTATAGTTTTCAGAATTAAAGTGTGAGCAGTTTAACGTACGTTCGTATGCCTCATTAAACGCGAAACATACCGCGTCCAAAATAAAAGAGACAGAATTATACAACAAGTATTTATTAGTTGTAAACTATCTTGTAATTTCGTTCCAAGACTTAATCAATATAGTTGTCAGGTATTTTAAACTGTTCACACTTTAATTTATTTTACCGTCGCTAACTTACCTGTCGGAAAGCAGGCTTTTACGTTGTTGAGTCGCGCAATTTATAGCACGATCAGTGTACCGCATTGACAGCTTCGTCGTAAAGCATCGTTTCATTGATATTATAAGGTGAAAAATCTTTTAACTTTTGCTTGTACCAGACAAAAAGACAACACAAAAGAACAATCGCCCAAATAAACAATCCATAATAACGAGACAACGGCGCCGCAGCAGGATCAGAATCAATGTTAAGAAATGACTTAATCTGCTTTTGCAAAAAAATTATTGGATCAATACTTGATAGCAGACTATTGGTATATAGATCAAACCAATGGTCATAACCAGTGATATGTTCCAATTGAAAGAAACTTTCCCCTCCAAAAAGTAAAATATAAAAAATACTCCAAAGAAAATAAATAACTATACTGCCTAACGAAACAAAAATCATAAGACAAATCATAAGCAACCATACTTCTGATCCTTTTAATTCTTTGCAAAACCAACTTCGGATTAACATTGCCGTAACACAAAGATCAAAAAAGAAAACAAATAACAAAACAGCAACTTGCGGACGCCACCACAATTTATCTGTACTATAGTAAAAAAGACTCTCCGCCTTACCGTTCAAATTAAAATTCATTGGAAGAAATATTGCCAAATCAACCCACGCCAATATTGCCATCATCAACATAATCCACACCAAACCACACGCCGAACCCGTACAAAACGGGAAAAGAATTATACGAAAAATTAACGACTTAGGTAAACTTCGACGAATTCGCGGCGTCCATTGATCACGCTCGCAAACCACTAATAAAAGAAGTAATAACAAAGCCCCCAAACACGCCGTCTCAATATACGGCAACACATCAATCAAAGGCTTAAGAAATAATTCAGATAACGTACAAACAACAGACAAAATAAAAATTATCGTTACAGTTAATCGTATTGGGAACAGCCGATTTGAATTTTCCGGCGACAATTTTGCAATCACAACACTGACAATCAACGCAAATACAGCAAGCTCCACAACCAAAAGTCCAATAAATTCCAACAACATCTCCGAACGCTCCATGTTCTTCCACTCATTAATTATCGCATCTTTCAAATAGTTCAATATAATAAATGTAATTGCAATAACAAACAAAGATAAAAAAGGAGCAAAACGTATTTTAGAAGTCGTAGCAACCAAAATTGCCAACGCATTTAAAACTTGAACAATAACAAATATTTCAACAAACAAGATCATCACAACTATCAAATCAAGCCCGCCCACCGAATACGTTAACGTCATAAACGGCATTGTTACACTCATCAAAATCAAAGTAATAACAACACCCGACGCCAATTTGCCGAAAACTATAGCAGAAGGTTTGATTGACGAATAGAACATCAAATCCTCATTGATTCTGTCCGCCGCAGTACTCCACGCAGTACGTACAACCACAGATAAAAAACTTGTACTCGCCATCAAATAACCAAACGTTTCAAAAAGATTTGTCGTACTTGTTTTATCATGCACTCTATTAGACAGCAGATCAGCAATGAATATAAACACAAGAAGACCAATATAAAGATTCGTCAACATAACAATAAACCTGTTTCGCACAAATTGACGAATTTCTTTCAAAAGTATTGGATTCAAGTTGTTGTTAAAAATTTTGAACATGATTATATGTTATTGAGTTATTATGATTGTAGGTTGTTGTAAGTATTCAAGGATTTTTTTGCGATAATTGATCGTACTATAAATTGTGTGATTCAAGAGCTTAAAAACCTGCTTTCCAGTAGGTAAGCCGGCAGTGGTAAAAGAAATTTAAAGTATGAATAGTTTAATAGACCTTTTCGCTAATCTGTAGGAGACCACCCCTGACCCCTCCGAAGGAGGGGAATAATTCCCCTCCTTCGGAGGCGTCTTCTTATTCCTCTCCTTCGGAGGGGTTAGGGGTGGTCTCGGAGGAGTTAAAGGCGGTTTTTTGTTGTAGGTTTTTTGTTGCGTTGATGTATTTTTAGGTTAGAGAAAAGGTCTAATAAATTGTCATATTGAGTTGGCGTTTAATTTATTCTTTTCACATTGTTGCTGACAAGCAACGTAAAGCGGTCTTTTATAATCTCTACTTCAGCCGGCAAAATTCCCGCCGGATCGCCGTCCAATTGAAACGGCATATTTACACCCGACGCAACAGTAATTCTATATTTTGCAGCTTGCCCTAACTTAGCTGTCGGTAGAAATCTGTGCAAACTGAAACATTGTCCAAACACAGTATAAACCGCACCGCAAAATATAGAACCGCCTCGAAACAAAACATGATCCAACTTCCCATCATCACCCTTAGCAAAAGGCGCAAGCGGTAACCCCCAACCATAACGGTTCAAATTGAAAATAAACGCCCATTTTGCCTTGTCATCAACCGTAACATACTCATTAGAATTATCAAGTAATTGCTCAACTTTTATTTTATTGTAACGATATTTACATATAGAACTCAAAATCGGTTTTATGTACGATAAATAAGAAATATGCGCACCTTTTTTATGTCCGGTTCGGTATCGTTTTTCGCGTTGTGAGTGTACGCCGTTCACAATATCCGCATCAAATCCACAACTCATCATTACAAGAAAAAGCCGCTCTATTTTATTTGCATCTCTATTTTCATCGGCAATTGTTTTATTTGCGCCGGATTTATCCGTGTTAGCAAATGTAACTTTGCCTGCGTCAAGAGTAATCAACTTGCCATTTTCAATCATGTCCGCAAGTTTAGCCGGAGTATTATCAAGTTTGAAATGTTTAGAGATAAGATTTGCGGTTCCGGCGGGCAGAAGCGTTATCGGCGTACCTTTGGTTGTTCGGTTTACAAGAGTTGCAGCCGTCCCGTCGCCGCCAACTCCGACAAGTACACGCAATTGTCCCTCAGCAAAAAACTGATTCGCTTTGACCGAAACTTCATCAAGATCCGTCAACAACTCCGCTTGAAAACCTTTGGCAGTAAGCCGCCCCAATAACTCTTCCGCCCGCAAAAACGAAGAACAACGCCCAGCTTTAGGATTTACCGAAATAATAACTTTCATAAAACAATTTTACAGGTTACACCTTAAATCTAATTTACTTTTGCCTGCTTACCTAATTGGCAAACAGGCTTTTACACCCTTGAGTCCCGCAATTTATAGCACGAACGGGTATATAATTTTGTAATTTGTAGTGGGACTTCTTTTGATATTTCCTCTATAATTTTGTAACGATTAATAATCACTTAAAATTTTCCATCTGCTTATTCCGCGTTCTTTGTCGTCGAATTCTGCTCCGATTTTTACTAACTTACGTCCGTTGGTGTTATAAGGAAGTAAATAATTTTTCGTGTCAATTTGAGCAAGCGCTTCTTCGGCAGTGCCAAATGCGGACATCTTAAACTCAAAAATATAAATCGTATCAACCGTTTTGATCACCGCATCAATACGCCCCTCAGACGTTTTAACTTCCGTTTGAATAAATTGCCCCATAAACGTTACAAGTAAATAAAAAATAAATTGATAATAACGTTCATTTTTATGCTTGTTTTCAATCATCTCATACGAAATACTTGAATAAAACGCACGCATGCTGTTCATAAAACTTTCAATATCGCCTTTTTCAAGTGTCTTGATAAAATGCGCAACCGAAAACTTTTGACCGGAATCATATTGAGGAATAAATACCGGTAACAACTCATTCAAAAATGCCAACTTCACTTCCTCATTCGGAAAACCCAACGTAAATTCGTTAAATTTGGAATCGTAATCTTTGATCGTCAAATAACCGCTTTGATAAAGTATCGGTATCGGATTATTCGAACCAACTCGGTAATTGGTAACGTCTCGGACGGAAACATGAATATTGTTTTCCAAATCAGGAATCTCAAAATTAACATCCTTCAACATGCGAATAAGAAAAGTCGGAGAACCGGTTTCGTACCAATAATCGCCAAAATCATTGTTGAAAAATGTATTCAATATGCTAAACGGATTGTAAACACTACCGCCAACTTTGGAAAAACGATAACCATTGTAATATTTCCGCAACTTCACC
>JAITDV010000575.1 GCA_031282385.1 Planctomycetaceae bacterium
ATTTCAACAAATCTTCTTTTATTAATTCATTGCCGAATAGTCTTGTTGTATTGAAAACTTCTGTTATTTGTTCCCGTAATATTTTCTGTATTTTTTCAAAAGCGTCATTTTGAGCGTCATTTTTATTTTTGATACGAAAATATTTGTAATATTCCGTCAAATTTTTAATAGTGATGTGAACTTTAACCAAAGAATTTTCGATAAACTTTTTGTGGTAATTATCGATCAATTCTTTAACTTTTTCATAACTTTTGGCGCGAATGACGTCGCTTTTTCCGCGAAATTTTTCATCTTCGGACAAGAATCCTTTTCTTTCAATATTTTCCAATGTTTTCCCGATTGGACGTAATTCAAACCGTAACGTTTTTGACAATTGATATAAATTGATAAATTTTTTCATAATATTAGTTTTAATGTAACAAATTTTAATTTGTAACTAACTACTCTTTCTTAAAATTTAAACTGTATTATTAGACCTTTTCTCTAACCTAAAAATACATCAACGCAACGAAAAACCGCCTTTAACTCCTCCGAGACCACCCCTAACCCCTCCGAAGGAGGGGAATAAGAAGATGCCTCCGAGAGAGGCGAATTATTCCCCTCCGAAGGAGGGGTCAGGGGTGGTCTCCTACAGGTTAGCGAAAAGGTCTACTGTTTATATATTTTGTGCAGAAAAATAGACAACATGACTTGCGCTCCGTAAAAATACAAAAGAACAAGATAATAAATTTATTATACCGAGCAATTTTTTTACGGTAATAATCACAAGATCAACCGTAAATATAAAAACTAAATTCGAGTGAAATGCTCAGTATTTTTCGTTTATTTTTTTGAAAATTGCAGTAGTTAAATAACAAGGAGGTAAATTATAACCGCATCATAATAACACGGCTGTACCAAAGATAACATTGTACTCTAATATTACTGTGGAGCAATAGAAATATAGTATGGTATTGTAGAACGGTAAGTAAAATTTCACGAGCGGCTTGAGGAGAATTGACAACATACTTCAGGGAGTTTCTAAAAACTCATTTTGTCCACGAATTTTCGCGAAAGACCACGAATTAAATAATAGACCTTTTCGCTAACCTGTAGGAGATCACCCCTGACCCCTCCGAGACCACCCCTAACCCCTCCGAAGGAGGGGAATAATTCGCCTCCCTCGGAGGCGTCTTCTTATTCCCCTCCTTCGGAGGGGTTAGGGATGGTTTCGGAGGAGTTAAAGACGGTTTTTCGTTGTAGGTTTTTTGTTGCGTTGATGTATTTTTAGGTTAGAGAAAAGGTCTAATGGAAAAGTGATAGATAATGGCTGTTTACTTTATAAACTGTTCACGCTTTAAATTTCATTTGGTGCCGCCTGTTTCGTTCTTATCATCAACGATATTGTGTTGTTTTTGGGTTACCAGAATTTTACGACTGAATTTTTACGAAACTAGGATTTTCTTTGTGAAGGTCTGATTGATTTTATTAGTATCCAAATGCACAATAAAATTATACAAATTATGATTGTTCTGTTTATGAATTTTGTTGGGTTATTTTGAATCTTTTTCTTTGGGAACCATTGAACAGCTTTACCGATTAACAATGGTACAGCGATTGCTTTTTGTATTTCCTGATCTTTCTGCGTTTCTTTTCCTTCCACTTTAACAGCGGTATCATAGACCCACAACTTGTACGGAATCGCAGCAACTGAAATTTGCTCGTTGTAATCAATTCCCGAACCAACTTGTAATCCTTCTGGTAATGAACTCACACATATTACGATTGGAAATTCGCGAGAACCTTCCGCATACAAAAAAATCTGATAATACCGTTCAATCCCATACAACTCTTTTACCACCTTATCCTCAACCAACGTTGGTAAAATACGTTTGGCAACTCCAGAAAGCATAACCAATCTGCCGCGTGTTTTTCTTGGCTCATTGAATAATTCTATTGTTGAGACTGGTTGTTTATCGTTCTCAAATTTATCTGCTGTACTCAATAATTCCTTAACCGAAATTTTTTGCAATGCACTAAGCAAACTATAAAACGGTTCTCTATCCGCATCCGTCAACTTGAAACTGCGTCTAATAATATCTGCACGGTTCAATAAACTAATTGATGATGAAATCGGTAATTCTTTATCTTGCAAATCACAAACCGACAAACTCGGCACTAACTCAAATAATCCAACATCAACCCCAAGCCGACCAATCAAATTTCGATCCGAAAACCATTGTATTTTAGGCGCAATCACCAACGGCAAATATTCAACTTCACCGAAATCAACACCATTCAAATCAACTCCCAACACTTCACTCCCAACCCGAATACGCTTAACATAAATACCAAATAATCCCGCTTGATCAACAAATCCAGCTTGCTCAACATTGACATTATTTTGATCCGGATTTTTATTTTTATTTTTATCCAATGTAATATTTGTGTTCTTGCCGAAATTATCAGTTGACCGTTCTGTCAACTCCACAAGTCCATCCGGCACAAATGTTGACAAAACCAGCACTTTACCGTTACCTGCAATTTCTAAAATTGCGAGATAAAGTGTTGGTTTGTTACAGATATTTTGTTCGTGTTGGTTAAGCGTAATTTTTTTTACGTTTTTCAAAATTCCATTGAAATGATATATCCGTCCTTTGTACTTTTGGGGTGATGTTGTAAGTTGGCTTAAATTTATGCGTTCCTGATTCATAGTCGAATCAATAACCGAAACCGCTTCCCGCCGTAAAATTAAAGGAGATACCATTGATTCCAACTTGCACAAAAAATTAATCAATTCGCCGCGGTATTGGTCAGAAACTCCAACTTCCTCACTAAATTCACGCCACGTGTGCTCATCCATATCAAAAAGATTTCGCGTAAAATCCTCATCAATTATTCTATCTAATTCCGTTGCAAACGAATTCCATGATCCCAAAACAAAAATCGAAACGAAAATTATCGCCGTAAAAAACAACAGGCTCAAATGTGAGTTGCCTGAAACTGATTTGATTTTGTCGTTGTCATTATTGGTGTTGTCGTTATTGGAATCTGTGTCAATATTATTTTCTGTTACGTTAATTACGTGTTCAGAATTTAAATTAGAATTATGAACGGAAGTTATCTTAGTTGATATTGTTTGCGGATATACAATATGACGTTTTGCAAATATCTGCTTAAAATAATTACGACAAATAATCCACGTAATAAATATAAAAACCAACAAAAGAATAAATTCTATGGATATAAATCGGTTTTGTTTTTTTGCTATGTTATTATCTACTAATTTTGAGTTGTAGGCGTTATTTTTGGGGTGTAAGCGAAAAGATTTTGATAAGATAGTTGGCGAAGTAAATTCTTCAAAGTTATCAGAGATACAAAGTCGGCGTTTATAGAAGTAACCGGTTACTGTTACGAAAAGTGTTTTTTCGAGTTGTGCAGTTTGTGTTATGTCGGTTAATTCAGGCGGAATTTCAAGAGAGCATACACAAATTGGAATATCACGTTTATCCGATACCAAAATCCATGATTCGTAGAATCTTGTTTTTTTATCGCAACGAATAATTCGTCCCGTTATTCTAACGAGCCGCCCGCGATATTCCGCCGGTTGACGGTCTAATTCTGTAAAACCTACGGCTTCACAAAAAAAATCTCCATCGGCAACATTAACCGTTTCCGTTTTTATCGGTTTTAGATCGTCAAGCACAGTCTGATCAATATCACGCAAAATATCAAAAAGATAATTCCAACCATCCTTATCTGCATTTCGCGCAAGCGGCATATCATCAGCTACACACCTCAACCGCTCCTTATCAATCACTGGAATTGACGCATAAATAAACGAACTCAGAAAAATAAGAATTATATTTATTGTTACAATTATTCGTTTCATATTTTTTTCACATTACTAAGATAGATGTAATTGTCTGTTTTTATAATAGACCTTTTCGCTAACCTGTAGGAGACCACCACTGACCCCTCCGATGGAGGGGAATTATTCGACTCCATCGGAGGCGTATTCTTATTCCTCTCTTTCGGAGGGGGTAGGGGTGGTCTCGGAGGAGTTAAAGGCGGTTTTTCGTTGTAGTTTTTTTGTTGCGTCGATGTATTTTTAGGTTAGAGAAAAGGTCTAATGTAAGTAATCAAAAAAATGCAACGTTTGGAAACATACAAAACGCATTTTTTGGGGATCAAATATGATTTTTTAGAGATTCCGTTTAAACTCATGTAATGAATTTTGTAACAATTGGCAACTTCTAAAAATCTATTTTGGGCAGAATTATCAAAATTTCTAGGATTGACAAATTTAGATAACAAATCCATTACATCTATGAAGTTACACAAATTATTTAATTCGTGAAAATACACGAATATATAGAATTTTTAGAAGTTCTCAATTAATATTCTGTTTATTCACTAGACCTTTTCGATAACCTGCAGAATACCAGCCATGACCCCACCGAAGGAGGGAAATTTTCGACTCCGAATGAGGCGTCTTCTTATTCCCCTCCTTCGGAGGGGCTAGGGGTGGTCTCGGAGGAGTTAAAGGCGGTTTTTCGTTGTAGGTTTTTTGTTGCGTTGATGTATTTTTAGGTTAGAAAAAAGGTCTATTAATCTTTATTCTTCGTGCAACAAAAATTGTCGTAATATTTTTTGTAGAGCGTGAACATCAATTGGTTTTGCCAGATGACTGTTCATGCCGCAATCTAAACATTTTTGTATTTCTTCGGCAAAAGCGTGAGCAGTCAACGCAATTACCGGTATTTCAGCATAACGCGGGTTGCCGCGAATATGTTTAATTGTTTCAAATCCATCCATTATCGGCATCTGAATATCAAGAAATACCAAGTCAAATACCGGATTCATACCCATCCGTTCCGCTTCCTCCAACCGCTGAAGCGCAACCTCGCCATTTTCCGCAACAGTTACTTTGAGTTCCATCTTTTCCAACAATGCTTTTGCCACCATCACATTGACTTTGTTGTCTTCCACCAGCAACACCCGAAAATCTGCCAACGATTTTTGATCGAGCGGCAACGGTACACTTATTATTGTACTTTTTTGTATTTCCGTACCGGTTTCCGGCTTGTCAACCGATAACTTGATCGTATCCTTTGTGTTCGGATCCAAACCGAAAACACACGTGAACATAATGTTCGTCCCAACTCCCAACTCACTCTCCAACGAAATATTGCCGCCCATCAAATTAACCAAACTCCGCGTCAACGTTAAACCCAAACCAACTCCGCCATATTGACGTGTAATTGAAGTATCTGTTTGACTAAACGCGGAGAAAAGTTTTTGCGTTTGATTCGGTAACATTCCAATTCCCGTGTCTTTCACCGAAAACGCCACCGTAACATTATCATCCTTCACCGATTCCAAACTTGCCGTAACTGTGATCGATCCTTGTTTGGAAAATTTGAATGAATTACCAATCAGATTGATGAATATTTGACGTATCCGCAAATGATCTCCCAAAAGTGTTTTCGGAATATCTGTCGACTGGTTAAATATCAATTTGATTCCCGTTTCTGTACTTTGTTCACGGAAATTAATGTCAATGTCCCCCAACACTTCACTCAATAAAAACGGCGCACGTTCTAAAGTCATCTTACCTGTTTCCATCTTTGAAAAGTCAAGAATATCATTGACAATTCCAAGAAGCGATCTTGCGGCGCGATGGGCGTTGTTTGTGTACTGATGTTGTTGTTCGTCCAACGGCGTTTCCAATAAAAGATGAGTCAAACCAATAATCGCATTCATCGGCGTACGAATTTCATGACTCATATTCGCCATAAATTCACTCTTCGCCTTGTTTGCCGCTTGTGCAGCAAGAATAGCGCTTTTCAATTCAAGATGAGTTTTTATTCGTGCTAATAATTCTTCTTTGTCAAACGGTTTTTCAATATAATCATTCGCGCCGGATTGAAATCCCAAAAGAATATCCTGTATCTGATTTTTGGCAGTCAACATCAATATCGGCAAATCAAACATCGAATGTCTTTCACGTAAACTTTTACAGACTTCATATCCTGACATTTTCGGCATCATCACATCCAACAGAATCAAATCAATATTTTTGTTTTTAATCAGTTCAAGAGCCTCCGATCCAT
>JAITDV010000628.1 GCA_031282385.1 Planctomycetaceae bacterium
CGAAGAGGGGAATAAGAAGATGCCTCCGAAGAGGGGAATAAGAAGATGCCTCCGAAGAGGGGAATAAAAAGATGCCTTCGAGGGAGGGGAATAAGAAGTTGCCTCCGAGGGAGGGGAATAAGAAGTTGCCTCCGAGGGAGGGGAATAAGAGGTTGCCTCCGAGGGAGGGGAATAAGAGGTTGCCTCCGAGGGAGGGGAATTATTCCCCTTCTTCGGAGGGGTCAGGTGTGGTCTCCTACAGGTTAGCGAAAAGGTCTATTATATAAATAAAAACATAACATAAGCAAAATAACATGTTAAATCCAGCATGTTTACTATAAAAATATACTTTCTTTCTAAATGCTCCCTTTGTTCTCATTGGTAAAGATAAATTATCAAAGATGCCCAACACAAAATCAAAATCAAAAACATAAAATCCGCGTACCTATATCCGCATGAAAGACGTCCGATTCTTAGCTGATCAGAGTACCG
Organism: Planctomycetaceae bacterium; assembly: GCA_031282385.1. Taxonomy (GTDB): domain Bacteria; phylum Planctomycetota; class Planctomycetia; order Pirellulales; family Thermoguttaceae; genus WRKP01. Next base: position 472 of record JAITDV010000628.1, read on the forward strand.
ACTCTTTCTCCCATTAGAGCGCGTTCAAGATTTCCTTCACGTCTGAAGTTGAAGATCATTACCGGCATGTTGTGTTCGGCGCATTTTGCAATTGATTCTTTGTCCATGATGCGTAGATTTTTTTTCAAAACATCTTCGTACGGAATTTCTGGATAAAAAACCGCATCTGGATTTCTCTCCGGATCGTCGCTGTAAACTCCGTCAACTTTAGTTGCTTTCAGAAGTACATCCGCACTTAACTCAAGCGCACGTTGTGCCGCCGCCGTATCAGTAGTAACAAATGGACTACCCGTCCCGCCTGCAAGCAAAATAATTCGTCCCTTCTCAAGATGCCGCATTGCACGTCTGCGAATATACGTTTCCGCAACCACATCCATCGAAAACGCACTCATCAACCGCGTCGGTTGCCCAACTAACTCAATTGCATCTTGCAACGCTAACCCGTTAATCACAGTCGCAAGCATACCCATATAATGCGCTGTTGATTCCTGTATGCCTACATTTGCGGCTTTGAATTGTCCTCCGCGTAATATGTTGCCTCCGCCCATAACAATTGCGATCTGAACACCCTTACGCGCAACCACCGCAACCTGATTAGCAAGAAGAGACACGGAACTCATCGAAATTCCACGCTCATTCGGCGGGCAAAAACACTCGCCCGAAATCTTTAACACAACCCGACGAGCCTTAAATTCGCCCAACACCGATTCAATGTTATCAGAAAACATAAATCAAATAATTAAAAAATTTTTCTAAACAAAAAACAAACAATAACAGAAATGGAAATTCGGAATCAGAATTGTTACAAAATTTTACAATTTGACAATACCCGACACAAACCGCAAGATCGATTACCTTGTGTGTCTATCATTATTACGGCGTCAATTATTTTTGTAATTACGAGGTGATTGACAACCTTACGTTTCGATTGAATAATACTAACTCCCAATCTGAACGGCAATTTAATTTTTTGCTTGAATTATTACTACCAGAACGCTCTTTAGAATTCAGTAACGCCGCCAAAGCATATACTGTTCATACTATAAATTTCGTAACTCAAAAGTGTAAAAGCCTGATTTCCGATTCGTAAACAGGCAAAAGTAAAGGAAATTTAAAGTGTGAACAGTTTAGAAATTAGGTTTTCCAATAATTATGCTTGCGAAAAGTTATAGAAACTAAAGTGCGATATAGTCTAAAAATAAACTTAAAAAGTTATGGATATAATCAAATTTTCAATTAACAATCCTGTTAAAATTGCGGTTGGCGTATTGATGACGCTTTTATTTGGTGTTTTGGCGTTGACAGATGTGCCTATCCAGATGACGCCAGATGTTGAACGACCGGTTGTTTCAGTTCGTACAACTTGGCAAGGTCGAAGCCCGGAAGAAATCGAGAAATCAATCCTCATGGAACAGGAAAAAAAACTTAAAACATTGCAAGGTCTTTACAAAATGACCTCCAACGCCTCACTTGGACAAGGCAATATTGAATTAGAGTTCACCGTCGGTTACGACATGAGCCGCGCCGTTCAAGAAACTTCAAACCGTTTGAACGAAGTCCCAAGATACCCCGACGATGTTGACAGACCTGTAATCCGTGCAGCTAGCGCAAATACAGATGAATCAATCGGAATCGGTCTCTTACAATCCAAAGTTGATCCAAATTATGAGATGTCCGAATTCTATGATTACGCCGACAGATTTATCAAACCTGCTTTTGAGCGCATTAAAGGTCTAGCAGAAGTACAAGTTTACGGCGGTCGTGAACACGAAGTACAAATCCGATTTGATCCTGTTGTTCTGGCGCAATCCGGCGTTTCTGTTGACGAATTGCGGGCGGCGTTGATTGCAGATAACTTGAACGAATCCGCAGGCGATCTTGCCAACGGTCGAATCAATGTCCGCATCCGCGTACTCGGACGTTATTCCGATCTCGAACCAATCCGCAACGTAATCGTCAAGTACAACAACGGCTCGCCGATCTATTTACGCGATATTGCAACCCCGCATTTAGTGTTACAAAAAAACACATACTTCAACGCCAGCAAAGGGCAAACTTCAATGTCAATGCATTTCAGACGTGATACCGGCGCAAATGTCCTCCTCGTAATGTCCGACGTAAATAAATTGATCAAAGAACTCAACAAAGAACCAGACGCAAACGGATTCGGCGGCGGTTTGTTGTCAAACTACAAAAACGACCGTTACCAAATCCGATTCCGCATGATTTACGACGACTCAACTTACATCAATAAAGCCGTCGGATTGGTTCAACAAAACATGATAGAAGGCGGAATTTTGGCGGTTATTGTTTTGTTAGTTTTTTTGCGCAGCATTCGTCCGACATTTATTGTGTCGCTCGCAATTCCGATTTCAATTGTTGGTACGTTTGTGGTAATGTATGTTGTGGGACGTAATATAAATGTGATTTCGCTTGCGGGGTTAGCGTTTGCAATTGGTATGGTGATAGATTGTGCAGTTGTTGTACTTGAAAATATTGATCGTCATTTGCATTCGGGCAAGTCGCCGTTCAAAGCTGCTTATGATGGAACACGTGAAGTTTGGGGCGCCGTGCTTGCACAAACTTTGACAACTGTCGCCGTGTTCGGTCCCGTTTTGACAATCCAAGAAGAATCCGGACAACTTTTTTGCGATTTGGCAATTGCTGTTTCTGCATCGGTTTCGATTTCGCTTTTAGTTGCAATAACAGTTATTCCGGTTTCGTCGGCAAGATGGTTGTCAGACAAATCGAATAAACCGCCGGAAATGATGATTGCTAAATTGTTCAAAAGTATTTTTGGATTAGTGCATATTTGCAACTATTTTACTAAGACATATTCAAATTTCATCTACATAATGTTATCACGTAATCCTGTTACGATATGTCTGCGTATTTTAATAATCGTAACAATTTCCGTTACCGCAATTCTTTTAAGCGTAATTTTGATGCCGCCCGCAAGTTATTTACCAACAGGCAACAAAAATATGTTAAACGGCAGTATGCAACTTCCGCCGTCTTATACATTGCGTCAAAATGAGCTTGTCGGTCGCCGTATTGAACAATTTCTGAAACCGTACTGGGACGCCAAAACAGTTGAGGAAGCGACAGCAATACGTAAAATTTATGACCGGCGCAATGATAGATTGGAAACTAAAATCCCACCGATTGGTGAATTTTATATTATTGCAAGAAATCAAGGCGTAATGATGACCGTAACAAGCAGCGATCCCGAAATCGTTAAACCGTTGGAATCTGTTTTGAATACAATGATGAACGAAATTCCCGGAGCTACAGGATCAGCATTGCAACAAAGTATTTTTGGTCGTCGCGGCGGCGGTTCTAATTCTGTTCAAATTGAAGTTATTGGACCGGAAATGGGGCGTTTACGTTTGGCAACACGTTATCTTGAAAATGAGCTTATTCGTGAGTTTTCAAATTCAGGAGTTCGCAGCGACCCGCAAAATTATGATTTGAACGGTCCTGAATGGCAATTGATAGTTGATCAAGTTCGTGCAAAAGAATTAGGTTTCGGCGTGCAATCGTTGGCTTATACCGCGCGTGCAATGATAGATGGAATTCGGGTTGGAGATTTTGATTTTGAGGGAGACAGCATTGATTTGACTTTGATTCGTGATCCTGATATTGAGATTACGCCGGATGAATTTCCGATGTTGCCTATTGCAATACGCGATTCTGATGACAGCCGCCAAATAATTCCCGTCGGTCAACTTTTCACAATTGAAAAAGCCGAAGCGTCACAACAAATCAGACGTGTAGAACAAGAACGTGCAATTCGGTTGACGGTAAATCCGTCGGTTGACGTCGCTTTGGAAACGGCACAAAAGAAAATAATGGAGATTGTCGAACAATGCCGTAAAGACGGCGGTTTAACGCCGGATATTATGATACGCTTGGCAGGCAACGCAGATAAATTATCGCAGGCAAAAGCTGCAGTGTTGGGTAAGTGGAGCGGTTTTAATTTGGAGTCAATATTGAGTTTGATTGCGAGTCGTTTTTTTCTTTCGCTTGTGATAACGTACTTGTTGATGGCGGCGTTGTTTGAGAGTTTTATTTATCCGTTGGTGATAATGTTTAGTGTACCATTTGCAATGGTTGGCGGTTTTATCGGATTAGCAATAATGCGTTGGCATGATCCGTCTCAACAAATGGACACGTTGACGATGTTAGGTTTTGTGTTATTGATTGGAGTGGTGGTGAACAACGCAATATTGTTGGTGCATCAAGCGTTGAATTTCATGCGGGGATTAGGGGAATCGGATGAAGACGTTATTGAAGTAATGGGTTACAAGGAAGCAATCAAAGAATCTGTCAAAACACGTATGCGACCAATTTTCATGACAACAACAACAGCAATAATTGGAATGACGCCGTTGGTAGTAAAAAGTGGAGCGGGAAGTGAGTTGTATCATGGTATAGGTTCGGTGGTTGTTGGAGGTTTATTGTGTTCGACAATTTTTTCCTTGTTGATAGTTCCGTTATTATTAAGTCTAATGTTCGACATCCAAGCCGCATTAAATTTCATCACCACAATTAGAAACAAAGAAAAATAAGGTAACTATCCAACTGTATTAATAAATCGCCCCTAATCCCTCAAAAGGAGTGGAATCATTAGACCTTTTCGCTAACCTGTAGG